>DDXI01000074.1 GCA_002347475.1 Peptococcaceae bacterium UBA2264 | reverse complement strand
GAATACTCCTCCGTTCAATATGAAGTCGTTCCTGGTATGGATATTGCCGTAATTCAGCTTGAGGCCAGTGATCTGCCCGCTCTAGCTCTGAATAGAACTGACTGGGTTCAGGAGGGAGACACCCTGACCATAATCGGCAATCCTCTGGGTTATGACTACATAGCCCAGAGAGGTCAGGCCGGTCAATATCATAAAATTAGTGAAGGCCAGATACTGGTCTTCGATATAGATATCACAATCAATCCCGGAAACAGCGGCAGTCCGGTAATAAACAGCCAAATGCAGGTGGTCGGAGTTATCTTTGCCAGCGCCGATATTAAGATCAATAACAAAGAAGAGCCCAGAGCCCTGGCAATTCCGCTTCAGTCAATACCGCCGGAATATCTGCAGTAGACCCTTGTTGTTAACACCTCTTTATCAAAAGGACCCGCCTATGCAGCGGGTTCTCTTAATCAAATAATTCAATCTGATATGAAGGTCTGTGACACCTTGTTTTTAAAGGATAGTTCAGGATTTTTAATGCTCACACTGGTACCGCCCGGTACCGATTTCGTGATAAATGCATTACTGCCAATAGTCGCTGATCTGCCGATAATTGTTTCTCCCCCAAAGATCGAGGCACCCGAATAGACTGTCACTTCATCTTCAAGAGTTGGATGTCTCTTAACTCCTCTCAGTGTCTGGCCCCCTCTGGTTGATAAAGCACCCAAGGTCACACCCTGATATATTTTAACATAATTGCCGATAACGCTTGTCTCTCCAATGACTACCCCGGTACCATGATCAATTAAGAAGTATTTTCCAATTTTAGCACCCGGATGAATATCAATTCCAGTAATATTATGAGCATATTCACTGATTATTCTCGGGATCAAGGGCACCTCCAGCTGATGAAGCTCATGAGCCAGGCGGTGGATACTTATAGCAAAAATGCCCGGATATGAAAAAATAATTTCATCCAGGCTGGTTGCTGCCGGATCCCCATCAAAAGCAGCTTGCACATCTGTCGCCAGGTATTCTCTGATTTTGGATATTCTGTTCAAGAACATAAGACTGATCTGCTGAGCCTTGTCACTTATCTCAGCACTGCTGTAATTTTCCTGCCGGTTAGGGTTATACTTCAGTGCAAAAGCAATTTGTTCACTTAAGGCTGTGAAAATATCTGTCACCAGTGCTCCGACATGATATTCTTTTATTTCCTCTTCGAAATTCTTTTTGCCAAAATAGCCGGGAAATAAGAGCTGTCTTAGCTTCCCTGTAATCTCGATTATAGCATCCCGGTTGGGAAGCGGCCCCAATTCATGAGGAACAAGATGCTGCTCCTGCTCATAGCTTAAAGAGATTTCGCCGACAAGCTGCTTAATTTTATTATTGTACTCTTTAGTCATTTCTTACCTGTCACCCTCCCTTTACCCACGAAAACAGACAAAACTATTCTGCTATGTTTTCCATAATTAGTGGTTTGTGAGCATATTACCTTCAAAAACCTACTTTTGTCAATGATGCATGATTCAATCGCTTAAAAATCGCCATGAACTCATTTTCCACACCGGCAAAATCCCTTTGGGAGAAATCATGTTCCATTGCCTGATATGGCGGGACCTCAAATATAGGAAAATCCATTAATGTTTCAAATTCATAATGAAGCAAAGTATCGTCCACATCATCGATCAATTTCTGTTCCTGCTCCGATAAATCACCTAACCCAAACCATTCATAAATTACTGCTTGCAGTTTTTCCTCAATATCAAAATAAGCAGGCAGATTACGTTTGACCGGCCTGGTCAAATCGGATATATAGCTTTCACTGGCATCATGCAAAAGACAAGCGAGCTGCACCCTTGGGGAATATCCCCGGATTTTGGCTTCCTTAAAGCAACTAATGGAGTGCTGGGCAATCGAGTAGAAATGCCTGTAATGCCCGTTTGCCCTGGTCATCAGGGATAGCGAATGGGCTATATCGACTATATTGATATTTTCTTTGACCGGTTTTAAGGGATAAAACTTAATTTTAGTGTGGGTCAATATATAATCAGACATTATGCATTCCTCACTGCCATCCTGTTTTTTACTGCAGAACCACTCACTCTGCTGCTCCTGGTTAAATGACAGGAATCTAATCCTCAACAAATCCTGCGACTATTTTCCCGCACTTTTTACACTTGCTTTCAAGACCAAACCAAAGCGGTCATTATGCGAAGAATTATCTGCTTCGGGGAGCTGTTCTTTTCATTCCGGTAAGATAATCAATTTACTGCCGGGATTACAGCCTGTGAATTTCGCCTAAAAACAATGCCCTTCAGTGAGTCAGTACTTCTCTCAGTAATTCCAGGGCACTTTCTTCTGCAGGGTCATTGGTGCCGAGTTCTCCACGAAAAGCACGGGCGAGGATTGATTTTTTCATTAGGTCAATGTTTTCAATTAGACCACTGAGTTCTCCAGCATTTTGCTCTTTTTCAAACAGATCATTCAGAATATTAACAATTGCTTGCTGTTCTGGAATTGATGGTATTAAAATAGGATAATTATATAATGATTTTGTATTTATGCTTTCTACTGTTGTCCCGCTCTTTGAACATGAATCTCGAATGTCTTTTTCATTACAAACACAAAACCAATATAAATATTCAAGTTCAATTTGATTTGGAATAATCGCTTTCATATCTTGATTAATTGTTACTTTTTGTAATGTTATTGCAATTGGCAAGGTTCTGCGTAGAATTCCGCTCCTTACAACAAATAAGACAGCAGGTTTATCGATGAGTGTAACTGATGATTCCTGTAAACCCATATTTGTTATGTGGTCAATAGCATCGTGAATATACTTTGATTTCATATCTTTCGGTGTAACCCACATGATATCACCATCGTCCCAAAAATCAGAAACTTTTTTACTGGGCGTTCCTCCACCAAACCATTTTCCACAGTCTTTTAATTTCTTCTCATTCCATACCTTTAAGCCCATCCCATTCTCTTCCCGCCACTTTTTCGTTAATTCTCCGCTAAAAGACAAGTGAAGAATGGCCGCTTTGCGCTTTTCAAAGGAATCTAACGCATCCTGAATAAGCCCTTTCGCCTGATCCAGCTTTTCGAAAAGGCTTTCTATGCGATCTACGATCCGCTGTTGCTCGACAAGTGGGGGAAGTGGTATCGGATATTCTTGGAAATTACCTAATTTTATATAATTTGTTGCTGTTCCATATTGTTTGTCAGCATTATATTCTTTCCAGAAACCTATAAAATGATAGAACACATATTTAAGAGGCAGTTTATCTTTCGCCTGTATTACATATGTGCGTTGATACGCTTCGAATTGTCCATTGTAATATAACGCTAAACCAACATTGGCACCGTTTCCTGCTAATAATATACTTTCACCTTCAAAAGAAAACCCTTCACATCTTATTGGTTCAGCAGCGCAAGTGAAAAATAAATATTTCCCGTTTACTGTTCCATAATTAGCATCTTTCTTACCAGTAGTAATACTTACAATGTTATCTAATTTGGTCCACACCCAATTCTCCGGCACCTTGTAAGGCTGCTCACTTTCCGGGACCAGAGCCTGCTCTAGCCTTTCTTCCAAAGATAAATCCTGTTTCTTCCTGGCCATTATGCTCCGCCTCCCAGGGAACGCAGTTCCTTCACCACGCTCTGGAGGAGGTCGACAGCTTCTTCCAGCTTGGCGATAACTTCTTCGCCGCTTTCAATGGGATCCTGCAGATCAGTATAATCCAGTATACTGTCATCCCGGATCAGCCCCAAATCAAGGCTGTTGTTTTTCTCTCTGATCTGCTCCCGGGTAAAGCTGGAGAAGCGCTCATCCTGTACTCGCCTGCGATCTTCAGCAGTATAGGCCTTAATGAAATCCTCAAAGTGTTCTTCTTTCAAGGCTTTCGTCTTGCCAAAAGTCTGCATATTGGTACGCAGGTCATAGAACCAGACCTCTTTGGTATTGTTCTTCTCTGTGGTGCCCCGGGTGAAAAAGAGCACATTGGTCTTGACCCCCTGAGCATAGAATATCCCGGTAGGCAAGCGCAGGATCGTATGCAGATGGCATTTATCCATTAAATCCGCCCGGATAGATGCCCCGTCGCCATCGGCAAAGAGCACATTATCCGGGAGAATAACAGCAGCCCGGGCCTTGCCGTTTGTTTTTAGACTCCTGTAAATATGCTGCAAAAAGTTCAGCTGCTTATTGGAAGTCGGGTAAGTCAAATCATCCCTGGTTGTCCGCTCACCGCCTTTTTTCGTACCAAATGGCGGATTAGTCAGGACAACATCATAATTCTTGAGCACTTTGCCCTGATTGGAAAGAGTATCCCCCAAAATAATCTTCCCTTCGATATCATGGAGCATGGCGTTCATCAAGGCCAGCCGATGGGCATCATGCACCAGTTCGCAGCCGGTGAAGGCTTCTTTTTTCTGAAATTCCTGTTCCTCCAAGGAAAGATCAAAAAAGTCATCAGTCTGATCTTTCACGAAGCGGTCAGCCGCAATCATAAAGCCAAAAGTACCGCAGGCCGGGTCATTACACCTTTCGCCAGCCTGCGGAGCAGTCAATCTTGTCATAATATTAATGAGTACCCGCGGGGTAAAATATTGCCCGGCACCGGATTTCTTTTCATTGGCATTTTTCTCCAGCAAGCCCTCATAAAGATTGCCCAAACCTTCTTCTTTGGCAGAATACCAGTCCAGGGCATCAATAACTGTAATAATCTTCTCCAGATTTTTGGGCTCGTCAATATTGGAACGGGACCCTGAATATATTTCCCGGATCCTACCGGTGCATTCCTCGCCCAGGTGGCTCAGCAGCTCATTATAAAAGCGTTTCAGCTCTACACCTTGTTTTTTGACGAGTTTATCCCAACGGTAGATTTCCGGTATCTGGCCATCTGTCCCTGTTTCCTTAGCCATTTTTAAGAATAATATATAGGTAAGCTCGGTGACATACTGATGATAGGTGATCCCATCATCCCGCAGCACATTGCATAGGTTCCATAGTTTAGCGACAATTTCCTGATTGTTCATTATGCTGCACTTCCCCCGTCATCATAGAGATAGTCGTTAAGCTCTGTGATTATTTCAGCTAACTGATTTTTAAATACTTTATTTATCTTGGTAAAACCTCCGGCTGTTTTGAATGAACCGGTTTCAAAAGTCTCCTGATCCAGAACGGATTCCAGCAGTAAATTCTTTTCAATCCGCTCAATCCAGCCCAACTCCATTTTACTGAAACCGTGGTTGTTCTTCAAACGTACAACCGCATTCTTAATGCGTCCTTCATGGCTGATCAAAGCCGAGCCAAGGGCCTGCTGGCGAATAAAAGTAATAATATCAGCGGCAATATCTTCATCTTTCAGTTCTTTCCAGGCTGTATTTAATTGTTGTTCTGTAAATTTGTGTCGATCCAGCTCCAGCTTCAGGCTTTTCAGGCTCTCTCTGGTCAGTTCTCTTGGCCTGGTACAGACAATATTGAGGGCCGCAATTTTATTAAGGTTCCCGGTAATGAAAGCCTTGAATTCTTCCAGGTAATCTTGTGGTTTTTTACCTTCGCCATAGCCCCGGTTATGGCTCAAGAGCTCATCTTCTTTATCTGATATAACCACCGCTCTCCTGGGATCAGTCGTTCCTTCATTCAGGATTTCAAACAACCTTCTGTTTCTCAGAATATGATTTTTGGCTTCCTCCACCGACATTTCCCTGATCTTGTCAATAAACTGCGTCGGGTTTTGTCCCCCGGAAAGGTCCACGAAATGCTCCATTGTCTTGTCATTCATACTCCTTTTCTTGCGCTGGAGCTTGGCAATAATCATCTCAATCTGATTTTTTAGTTGTTTCCCGGTGGGCAGCACCTCAAGACCACCCAGTAATTCTTCAAAACTTGTGCCTGGCTTGGCCACCACAGGTTTCATCGTATTGACCGGTTCCAGGGATTCATAAACGCCGATCGGATCATAGATCTCGAAGTGTGTCTTCCCGATTTCCGGGCAAAGCCTGGTAGCCCGGCCCAGCATCTGTTCAAACAAGATCCTGGACTTGACTCGGCGCAGAAAAACCAATGCAGTGATTTCCGGGACATCGATTCCGGTTGTCAGCAAATCGACAGTCACGGCAATATTGGGATATTTTTCGTTCTTGTATCTCTTGACTGCTTCCAGAACCTTCTTCTTGTTACCCCCGCCGATACTGCCGGTAATTTTCAGGATGGCCTCATTATCGACACCATATGGCTCATAGATCTCTTTCAGGATTTTCACAATCAAATCAGCATGACTGTCATCAACAGCATAAACAAGCGTCTTGCCTGCACCTTCGGGATCCAGTTCCTTAGCAATTTCTGTTAAAACCGTCCGGTTAAAGCTTTCCGTGATAACCTGACGATTGAATTTGTCCACATCAAATTTCAGCTCATCTTCCAGTTCCTCACTGTTCATGATCTCTCCGGTAACCGGGTCGTAAATGGCTACTGTCTCGCCTTTTTTGTAAACAATACCTTCCTGGCTGAGCTTTGTCTTAAGCGTATGCGGGGCGTCGTGATCGATCAGATACCCCTCGATGACCGCTTCCCGGTAAGTATAGTTAAAGACCGGCTTGCCGAATATTTCGCTGGTGTGCAGAGCCGGGGTTGCCGTTAAAGCAATTTTGGCAGAATCGAAATAATCAATCACTGTTCGGTACTTGCTGATATAATCATCCTGATTACGGTACAGTATCTCCTCCTCAGCCATTTCCTTGTCAAGGATATAGCCCCTGTGGGCTTCGTCCACCACCACCAAGTCGTAATCGGCGACTGAAGGCATGGTTTCCTCTTCATTAAAGAGGATGCGTTTGACGAGACTTTGAACGGTTGCCACATGAATTCTGGTTTCCTTGTCAATGACTTTGTCTTCAAGATTCTTTATGTTATATATTTCATCCAGGGTCATCAGATCCTCAATCTTGACTTCTTTAAAGACATCCTGAGCCTGCTCCCCCAGAGCAGACCTGTCCACCAAAAACAGAATCCGTTTAAACCTGCCGGTTTTCAGAAACCTGTAGATCATCCCCAGGACCGTCCGTGTCTTGCCTGTGCCGGTAGCCATAGAAAGAAGTGCTGTAGGCTGTCCGGCCATAATGGCCTTTTCCGCGGCTTCAATAGCCCTGATCTGATACTCCCGGAGATTCAGCCCGTCCTTGTCCCGTAAAAGGTCGTAAGACCATTCTTTCAGGGAAGAATTGGCCGCCTCAATATCTTTCTCCAACAACTCCAAAATACCATCCGGACTCATCCAGCCCTGCTGGGCTTTAGGGATGTTGGCTGGCTGCCTGATATCCAGAAACCAGATGCCGGACTTCGTTTCCAACTGTTTTAAATATTTTCGGCCATTTGTGGCAAAGAGCAGCGGCACTTTGTACTCATTCCAGCTATCGATCAGATACTCGGCATGTTCTTCCTTGATTTCTTTGGCATAGTCCTTGCATTGATTGTCGATAACTGAAGGGATATCCACGACCATACGCTTGGCCTCAATAATCCCCACGAGTTTAAGACCGATAAATAAAGCGTAGTCGGCATAGCCATGATCACCAATCTGCGAATCAGTAGGCCATTCCGCTATGGCCAGATTTTTCCCTTTTTGTGGTCTGGTACCCCTGGAGTATCTCAGATTAACTGTGTCTGCTTCCCATCCTACCTTACGGAGTTGTTCATCAATCAGATAGCGGGTTTCCTTTTCAGAGAGCCTCATCTTTTCAGATGCCGAGGCTGCCCGTTTTACCCGCTCTGCAGAGGATACCGTTTCCACAGCAACCTGCTTTTTCACCTGTTCCGAAAGTCTTGCAATCAATAGTTTTTTTTCTTGGAGCAGGGCCTGGTAGTTTACTTGCCGGCTGTTATCTTCCGGCAAGACAAACTGAACCGCTGTATACTGCCAGTCTCCATAGGTCTGCATGAACCAAATCCCCAGATTATGGGCCATCTCCAGTAAAGTCACGCTATCCTCGAATGACTCATAACCGGAATGCACAGCCTTATTGCGGGCCATGCGGAGAGCATAAAAAATATCGTCAATATTTTGGGAAATCAAGCCTTCTTTTTTCAGCAGCTTGATTCTGTGGGCATGGGTATTATCGAAAGTCGGTGGCTCAAGACGATCCAGGGTCAGCATGAGATTGACAATTGTTTCCCCGAACAAGCCCAATTTGATTAAACAGGAATTCGTATCTGTATAGAGATAGTTTTCCGCAGTGCTCCCCAGGTTCGCCAAAACAGGGAAGGCCCTTAGCAAAAACTCAAAATTCGATTTCATCAAACGCCCTCCGTCAGTTCGCTCTGCTTAATTTTCCTGTCTATATCTATCTGCCACAGTCTGCTATAACTCTCCGCCATACGACCACGCCTCTCTCTTTGCCTGTATTTTCTATTTTAGTATTCTGGGCACCAAATTACAATGAGGACGTAGTGTCTTTCCCCGGTTCAGCAATACTGAAAAATCGTTATTGTTCGAGCAGGCAGCAGAATCTGTGTCAAAAGACTTGATAATTTTAATATAACATTATCTGCTGGAAATATAACTCAACGAATGTTACATTTCAAAGAATACGAATTATATAACATAAGCAAAAAATGGATGTCATTCGGCATCCAAAAATATCCTCTGGAAGATTTGTTAGAAAAAATCAGGTAAATGTATCTTAATATTGCTGCTGGAGAAAATAATTAAGGAGTGGGTCACACTCCTTAATTTTATCATTAGCTTTGCATAAAGCTCTAGATGAAATGTCAAGTGAAGCATTATAAAGATAATCGAATAAACAAAGAGGATTAAAGAGAAAAATCCGCTTTTAATGGCTTTTATCCTGTATTTTTGTATAAAAAAACCTTATAATTAGGGCTTGCTAGCCAAA
>DDXI01000157.1 GCA_002347475.1 Peptococcaceae bacterium UBA2264 | reverse complement strand
ATGAGCGAACTGTAAAATTTACAGCTCATTCCGGTCCGCGCAGCGGGAACAAGGTGCTGGATATAGAAGTTTTAAAAATTTCGTTCGGCCATAAAATGCTTTTTCAGGACGTCTGCTTCAGTTTGCGGCGCGGGGACAAGTTGGCTGTCTTAGGCAGAAATGGTATAGGAAAAACCAGTTTACTGAAGGCGATCCTGCAGCGTCTTCCCTATGAAGGAGAGGTGCATTTAGGCGCTAATGTTGCACTGGCTTATTACTCTCAGGAACATGAAGGATTGCATGCCGATTTGACGGTTATCGATGAAATCCGGGGGTCTTCTGCTTTAAAAGATCCGGAGATACGTTCCTTGCTGGCTCGTTATGGTTTCTTTAATGAGGATGTTTTCAAGCCTGTTGGGAGTTTAAGTGGCGGAGAAAAAAGCCGCCTGGCCTTATGCAAACTTTTTCTCAGCCCCAGCAATCTTTTATTGTTGGATGAACCAACAAATCATTTGGATACGGCAACGCGAGAGGTTTTGGAAGAACTTTTGCTGGAATATCAGGGGACAATCTTGGCTGTCTCCCATGACCGTTATTTTCTGGATAAAATCATGTCTGGGATCGCTTTGCTGACACCGAATGGGATTAAGATTTTTGAAGGGGATTATACTGACTATGTGGAAAATAGTTTGCCTGATGAAACAGCTCTTACTGAGGCAAATCAACTAACCCGGGCTAAAGCAGATCGGGAAGAGAGCAAAAAAAGTCAGCGTCTTAAGAAACGCATCCAACAAATAGAAAATGAGATAGCCGAGTTGGAATTATACTTAGAAAACCTGGAAACAGAAATGGCTGCAGCAGCATCGGACTGCCAAAAGGCTATGGAACTGCATGGGGTTTATGAGGAAACCAGGCAGAAACTGGAAATAGCTTTTGAACTTTGGGCAGATGTCTGCGAGAGCTAAGCGAACAGAACCAGGGCAGGATTTGATATTTTGCTGATAATGTAATTTGAATATGAGGTGGATGAGTAATGTTGACAATCGGGCTTACAGGAGGTATCGGGAGCGGCAAATCCAGTGTATCTAAATGGTTCAAGGAAAAGGGCGTACCGGTAATAGATGCTGACCAGATTGTTCATGAACTCCTGGATGGTGATCAGCATACTATTGCTGAGCTGGTAGCAGAGTTTGGGACGGATATCCTGGATGTTTCCGGTGAAAAGATAAACCGGCGGGTTCTGGGCTTCAGAGTTTTTGCCGATGAAAAGGCAAGGCGCAGATTGGAGCAAATAATCCAGCCCCGTGTCAATAACATAATGAGACAGGAACGAATTAATCTGGAACGTAAGGGATTCAACATTTGCGTCTGGGATGCCCCGCTTCTTATTGAAGGAGGACTGCGGCTGGAAGTAGATCAGATATGGCTGGTTTGGGTTCCGCGTGATGTGCAAATAGAACGCGTTTACGGCAGGGATAAGCTTTCCCGTACAGAAATAATTGATCGTATTTTAGCCCAGATGGATCTGGACGAAAAAAAGAAGCTTTCCAATATAGTCATAGATAATTCAGGAAGCTGGACCGATACTCAGGCTCAACTGGAATATCAATATTTTAAAATCCAGCATAACTGAAAAACAAATTGTTCCGGGGGTTATGGATTGGTTAAGCGCAAGAAAAAAAAGGTTAGAGCCGAATTATTGTTGAGAAGAGTACTGTCGATATCTTTACTGGTACTGTTACTGTTATGGGGAGTAGGGCAGACATCCCTGTTCCAGAAAATAGTTTATCCCTATCCCCATCGGTTTACTGTTGAAAAATATGCTGAATTATATGGTATGGATCCTTTACTGGTTGTAGCGGTTATGCGCGAGGAAAGCAGATTTTTACCCTATTCCGAGTCTTCCCAGGGAGCTGTGGGTCTGATGCAGTTGATGCCGGATACGGCCCGGGCAATTGCCGCTGGTTTAGGAGATGAAAACTATGAGGATGGGGATCTGTTGTTACCGGAAAAAAATATTCAGTATGGAACCTGGTATTTGGAAAGTCTCAGGAAAGAGTTTGATAATACAGTTCTTATCCTGGCCGCTTATAATGGCGGACGAGGCCAGGTCAGGGAATGGATAAACAGTAATCAGATTAATTTAGCCCGGTTACGCCAACAGGATATACCTTTTCCGGAAACACGCCACTATGTTGAAAAAGTATTAAAAAGTTATCAGATGTATACTAAACTTTATAGCAGTGATTATAGCCTCTGATACCAGATCCGAAAACAGTAAGCCGGAAAGGTTCCCCTTGTTATGATTGACTTAAAAGTTTGGTCTGGGTACAATAGTAATATTCAGAAATAGTATTTATGTATTGAGTTAGAATATTGATTCTAAGGAGGAACAGTTATGCCGAGTTATGATTTGGTCTGTCAGGATTGCATTCAGAAATTTTCCGTATTTTGTGCAATCAGCAAAAAACAGGAACAGAAATGTCCCCAATGCGGGAGCAGTAACTTAGGCCAACTCTTTACGGCAGTGAATATTGTCAAAAATGTGGGTAATGTGGGTGCAGCAGACAAGAATCCGTGTGCCGGTTCTTGTGGCCAAGGTTCCTGTGGTCCCGGTTCCTGTCCGGGTTCCTGCTATTTTTCCGATTTTACCTGAAAATGACCTGAGGAAACATTAAAAGCTTGGAACCTATCTGGTTTCCAAGCTTTTAATGTTTCTCCCGGAATTTATTTTCTTTCAGGAATTAGTGGCCTTGAAATTAATCGATATTTTTAATAGGTTTCAGAAAATAATCCATTAAAGTGTAACCATCCTGGATAAACAAACCGGTTTCCTGAGCCTGAGCTTCATCATAACCTGTGAGACCCGATTCTCTGGGGCTGCTTTTCTGATATATAACGAAAGGCACAGGTTCGGAGGTGTGGGTTCTGAGAGAGATAGGAGTCGGATGGTCGGGCAGCAGCAGCAATTTGTAGTCAGGATATTTTTCCATACCTTCCCGAAGAGTGGCGACGACTTGCTCGTCAATCAATTCTATGGCTTTTACTTTATTTTCTATCTCTGCCCTGTGTCCACATTCATCCGGAGCTTCAATATGCAGATAGACAAAATCCTGGCCGGCTGCCAATTCCTTCAGGACAGCCTCAGCTTTACCCCGGAAATTAGTGCTGATATTTCCTGTTGCTCCTTCGACCTCTATTGAGCGGAGTCCGGCACAGATCCCGATACCTTTGATCAGATCAACGGCCGAAACCACTGATCCGCAGAGACGATATTTGTCGTAAAAACTGGTCAAGGCCGGCTTTTTGCCTTCTCCCCACAGCCAGATGGAGTTGGCCGGCCGCAGTCCCCGCTTTACTCTCTCCTTATTAACAGGATGTTCCTGCAGGAATTTGTTGCTTTCAGTCATCATCTCCAAAAGCAGCTGGTTATGCTCACCTTTGGGCAGATATTCGGAGATTTTTCTGTCTAAAATGTCGTGGGGTGGTACCAGGTTCAGGTTAATGGGCCCCTTGTCCCAAATCAGGCAATGGCGGTAACTTACGCCGGGATAATAGCTGAAGGAGGCAGTCTTAAAATGTCTGTTCACCTCAGCAATCAGTACCCGTGCTTCCTCGCTGCTTATTTCATCGGCACTGTAATCCAGCATGGTTTTATCAGCATAGTTTTCTTCATCTGACAAAGTAACGAGATTACATCTGATGGCCACATCACTTTCTGAGAGCTCTATGCCCATGCTGACTGCTTCCAAGGGAGAGCGTCCGGTATAATAAATCCTGGGATTATAACCCATAACCGATAAATTAGCGGTATCGCTGCCTGGCGGTATGCCTTCGGGGATGGTTTGGACCAGACCTGCTTCGCCATGCTGGGCCAGATAATCGATGTGCGGTTTATGGGCAAACTGCAAAGGTGTTTTATTATTAAGCTGCGGGATGGGGTAATCAGCCATTCCATCGCCGAGAATTACTACATATTTCATATTCTATCCCCTTATCTGTATGCTTTGGCGCTTACTGGGCATCAGTTTCAAAACGAATAACATTATGAATCGTCAGGACTTTATTGTAAGCCCGAACAGAGTTCAAGGCTTCCTGCAGCTGGCCTTCGCGGCAGGGGTGAGTGAGCAAGACCAGTTCGGCTTCCTTGTTTTCCCGGGGTTTCTGGATTATTGAGGCAAAACTGATATTGGCTTCCGCAAACAGAAGGGCTAGATTGGCTAAAACCTTGGGTTCATCTTTAACCAATAAACGGATATAGAAAGCAGTGACAAACTCACTGGATTTTTTTATGGGCAGCTGCTGATAGCAGGAACAGTTCATAGTTACTGTCGCTTGGGCTGCTATGTTACGAATAACCTGTATAAGGTCGGCAACAACAGCACTGCCAGTTGGCAGGGAACCGGCGCCCCGGCCGTAGAACATAGTTTCTCCCACCGCATTTCCCACGACATAGATAGCGTTAAAGACACCGTTGACAGAGGCCAGAGGATGAGCTTTGGGCAAAATGGCCGGATGGACACGTATCTCGATGCCCTCGTCCAGATGTTTGCCCACAGCTAACAATTTGATTGTGCACCCCAATTCAGCGGCATACTGAAGATCAGCTCGGGTTATCCTGGAGATTCCTTCAACATAGACATCGGCTAGTGTTACCCGGGAATTAAAGGCAATTGAAGCCAGAATTGCCAACTTGCGGGCTGCATCCAGCCCTTCGACATCTGAAGTAGGATCTGCTTCAGCGTAGCCCAGTTTTTGGGCTTCGGCCAGAACCTCCTGATAATCCCGGCCCTGGTCCGCCATTGCGGAGAGAATATAGTTGGTTGTACCGTTAATGATACCGATGATTTTTGTGATACGATTGGCGGCCAAAGATTGTCTTAAGGCAGCGATGATAGGAATTCCACCGGCAACACTGGCCTCAAAATAAAGGTCCCGGCCTTCTTCCTTGGCGATCTCCAGCAGTTCCTGGCCGTGCAAGGCCAGTAAATCCTTGTTGGCTGTAATCACATGTTTCCCGTTGCGCAGGGCTTTAATAATATAGCTGCGGGCCGGCTCGATGCCACCCATAACCTCAATTACAATATCTATTTCCGGGTCCAATAAAATCTCGTCTGCCTTATCTGTCAAAGTAAAATTTCCAGTAATTTTTTGTGGTTCCTGAGGATTCAGAACCAGTACCTGTTTGATGGCAATATTACTTTGGGTTCTGATACTTATATCTTGAGCATTTTGCTGCAGGATGCTCACAACACCGCTTCCGACAGTACCTAAACCTAAAATTCCTACATTAATATTCAGCATTCCCTTATCACACTCCTTAGTATGTGTACATTTGTTTATCCCTAGTGGACATTATAGCCGGATTCTGGGATTTTGGCAAGGTCTTATTTTCAGGATTGGCCTGCTAAGTGCTGTTGTAAGGATTGACACATCAAGTACAATAATATAGACTATATAACAAGTATTATTATATATTGTGCGACACTCAATATTATGCGATGTTCTGAACATTGTCTAAGTGTACCTAAAGATCGTGGGTAGAAACCCATGCGGAAGGTTCCACATTTAAGGAGCTACGCAGGGTTTTTCGTTTTATAAAGAGTTTTTAGGGTTCAGGCGGAATATTTATTTTTTATCTTTTTCATTTCGGGTCAGGAGAGGAAGGGACTGGGGAAAAATGAGTATCATTATTTACTGTAACGGGGATTTCGTACCGGAGCCTGAAGCCAAAGTATCGATTTTTGATCATGGGTTTCTCTATGGAGATGGGATTTTCGAAGGCATTCGAGCTTATCATGGCCGGGTCTTTAAATTACATGAACACCTGAAACGTTTGTATGAATCGGCCAAATCGATCAATCTCAAGATCAATGTTAATATAGATGAAATGCAGGAATTGGTTTTAGAGACTCTGCGTCGTAATGAGCTTAAAGATGCTTATATAAGGCTGGTAGTGTCCAGAGGGAAGGGTAATCTGGGCCTGGATCCCAGAACTTGTCCGCACTCCGCGATTTTTATTATTGCTGATCAGATAACCTTGTTCCCTGCAAGTATGTATGAACTCGGTTTGGAAGTCAAAACAGTAGCAATCCGTCGTAATAATCCGGATTCCCTGAATCCCAGGATTAAATCTTTGAACTATTTGAATAATATTATGGCGAAAATTGAAGCTTATCAGTCAGGTGTCATTGAAGCAGTTATGCTGAATCAGGAGGGTTATGTGGCAGAAGGGACCGGGGATAATATCTTCATATATAAAGAGGGCTTTTTGATAACTCCGCCAATCTATGCCGGGATTTTGGAAGGGGTAACGCGCAATACTGTTCTGGAAATTGCCGAACATTTGGGAATCAGGACTAAACAGGAATTGTTTACCCGTCATGATTTGTATTCAGCAGAGGAATGCTTCCTGACAGGAACTGCTGCTGAGTTGATTCCCACGATTATGGTAGACAGCCGGGAAATCGGACAAGGAGTTCCGGGAGCAATATTCAAAAAGCTATTAGCTGAGTTCCGGGCCTTAACCAGGATCAATGGGCCGGAAATTTTTCCGCTCTGCTAAGAGATAAAGTATCTTAAATGACTTAAATACTCAAATTTTTAAATACTTTTCGGGGATTTGCACCTAAAGGGGCGGTAATCAAACAGGGCGCTTTGACCGATCAGGATATGGTTTTTGAAGGTGTTGCTCAGGTTTTTGACAGTGAGGATGCGGCAGCTCTTGCTATAGCCAACGGGAAAATAGCCGCCGGCGATGTGGTGGTTATTCACTATGAGGGCCCCAAGGGCGGTCCCGGGATGAGGGAAAAATCAAAGAAGAACGGCGCAGAGATCCGCAGTTGTCACCTGATAAAAAAGTCGTGGAACGCAAGGGCTATTTTGCTCGTTATGCCCGCCAAGTGCAATCTGCATTACGTGGGGCAGGATTTTAAATTGTCAATGACAGAGGGATTTTTGACCGGGAAAGGAAGGAAATAGAATGAATGGGGCAGAAATCTTATTAGAAGCCTTGGAACAAGAAGAGGTTGAGGATATTTTTGGATATCCAGGAGCTGTTCTTCTTGCCTTGCTGGATGCTTTGCTCAGAAGCAAAATCCGGCATATTCTTGTGCGTCATGAACAGGGGGCGATACATGCTGCCGATGGCTATGCGCGCGTAAGTTCTAAAACAGGAGTCTGTTTAGCTACCTCTGGTCCAGGTGCTACTAATCTGGTAACCGGAATTGCTAATGCCTATATGGATTCTATCCCTGTGGTAATTTTAACTGGTCAAGTCTCTACAGATTTACTGGGTACTGACTCTTTTCAAGAGGCTGATATTACTGGCATAACAATACCTATTACTAAACACTCCTATATTGTAAAAGATGCCCGGGAACTTCCGCGTATTGTCAAAGAAGCGTTTTTTATCGCCCGCACGGGTCGTCCCGGACCGGTACTGATTGATTTACCCAAAGATATTTTAAATCAAATAGTAACCAAAGCAGCTTCTTCAAAAATGACTTTAAAAAGCTATAAGGTTTTCGGCAAAGGAAACATTGGGCAAATTGAGGAATTTGCTAAATCTATCGCCAAGAGCACCAGACCGGTTATTTATGCCGGAGGCGGTATTGTCACTGCCGGAGCAACTAAGCCTTTAAGGGCTCTGGTTGAAAAGTGCAACATCCCTGTTGTTACTACCTTAATGGGTTTGGGCTGCATCCCGTCTGATCATCCCAATTTTCTGGGGATGGCTGGGATGCATGGTACAGTCTCGGCCAATTATGCTTTGGATGATTGCGATTTATTAATCGCCCTGGGCGTGCGTTTTGATGACAGGGTTACCAGTGGGTTAGGGCATAAGTTTGCCACGAAAGCCAAAATTGTGCATATAGACATTGATCCGGCTGAAATTGGTAAAGTAGTCCGGGCCAATATTCCGATAGTGGGTGATGTGCATATGGTGCTGGAAGAATTGGTCTCTCGTCTGACTTTACCGAAGGTAAGTGAATGGTGGGAACAAATACATGCCTGGCAAAGAGATTTCCCCTTACGTTATGAGCAGGATGGCCGGCTTTCTCCCCAGATAATTCTGGGTTGTATTGCTGAAATAGCTAGAGATGATGCCATTATTGTCACTGATGTCGGACAGCATCAGATGTGGGTGGCGCAGTGTTATCCAATAACGTATCCCAGGCAGTTGGTTACCAGCGGTGGGTTAGGGACAATGGGTTTTGGACTGCCTGCTGCGGTTGGAGCGCAGATTGCCAAGCCAGGCAAGAATGTTGTCCTCATAACAGGAGACGGATCCATACAGATGACAATTCAGGAGTTAGCCACTATTGCTCAGCATCGGCTTCCTGTGAAAATTGTGCTTATGAATAACGGGGTATTAGGGTTAGTCAGACAGTGGCAAAAAATGTTTTATGAAGAAAGATTCAGTGAGATTCAGCTTCATGCCAATCCTGACTTTGTCAAGGTTGCTGAAGCTTATGGCATAAAAGGAATGAGAGTTACCACAGCCCAAGAGGTCAAACCATGTTTGACAGAGGCCATGAATCATCCCGGACCAGTGCTGATTGATTTTGTTATTTCGCCAGATGAAGTGGTTCTGCCTATGGTTGTCCCGGGAAATGCTATTACTGATATGCTAGGGAGGTAGAGAAGATGTTGCATACTTTAGCGGTGCTCGTCGAAAACCATCCCGGCGTCCTGATGAGGGTAGTGGGGTTGTTTGCTCGCAGGGCTTATAACATTGATAGTCTTTCTGTTTGTCAAACTGAAAACCCCGGTATTTCCCGGATGACAATTGTAGTCAGCGGGGATGACCAGATTATTGAACAGGTCAGCAAACAGCTTTATAAACTGGTTGTAGTTCATAAAGTGACTGATTTAACCAATGAAACTATTGTTGACCGGGAATTGGCTCTGGTTCGGGTAAAGGTTAATGCCGAGACACGTATGGAAGTTTTACAGACTGTTAATGTTTTCCGGGGAAGAGTAGTAGACATGGGACGGAGTAATGTTACCGTGGAAATCACTGGGGATGGGGAAAAAATCGATGCCTTTGTCCGGAGCATGCGTCCCTATGGTCTTTTGGAACTTGTTCGTACCGGAACCATAGCAATTTTACGCTCAGATAATTAGAAATTATCAACTTTGTCAAGGTTATCGCTGCAGCCATAAATCGATAGAGGAGTTTAATGGCATGCCGGTAAGATAAAGAAAAGCTGGAAAAGGAAAGGGAGATGGACTTAATGGCAAAAATGTATTATGATGCCGATGCTAATCTGGATTTATTAAAAGGTAAGGTAATTGCAGTTATGGGTTATGGCAGTCAAGGTCATGCTCAAGCCCAAAATTTAAAAGATTCAGGTCTGAAGGTGCTTATTGCCGAGTTGAATAGTGCTCGCCGGCAACAGGCCGAAAAGGCCGGTTTTGAGGTGCTGACTGCATCTGAGGCTGCTGCCCGTGCTGATATCATTCAAATTTTATTACCTGATGAAGTACAAAGCGCGGTTTATAAAAATGATATCCAACCTCATCTTACTGCCGGAAAAGCATTGGTCTTTTCTCATGGTTTTAATATTCACTTTGGACAAATTGTACCGCCCAAAGATGTTGATGTTTTTATGGTTGCCCCAAAGGGTCCTGGCCATTTAGTCCGTCGCACCTATACTGAGGGGGCCGGTGTCCCTGCCCTGATTGCTGTCTTTCAGGATGCCTCAGGGAGAACGAAGGATTTAGCTTTGGCCTATGCTAAAGGAATAGGAGCTGCCCGGGCCGGTGTTCTGGAAACTACCTTTGCTGAAGAAACTGAAACCGACCTCTTCGGTGAACAGGCTGTACTTTGTGGTGGGGCCAGTGAGCTTGTTAAGGCTGGTTTTGAAACCTTGGTTGAAGCCGGATATCAGCCGGAGATTGCTTATTTTGAATGTCTGCACGAGCTGAAATTAATTGTGGACTTAATGTATGAAGGCGGTTTAACCCGCATGCGCTATTCGATTTCGGATACTGCCCAATATGGAGATCAGGTTGCCGGCAAACGAGTCGTTAACCAACAAACCCGTCAGGAAATGAAAAAGATCCTGGAAGAAATTCAGAATGGGCAATTTGCCAAAGCCTGGTTGCTGGAAAATCAGGCAAATCGTCCCGCTTTTAATGCTGTAGCCCGCCGGGAAGAAAACCAACTCCTGGAAAGAGTCGGCAGGGAATTGCGCGCTATGATGAGCTGGCTGCCCCAACCAAGTGAAGACTAAAACATATCAACATTGAAAGTCATTTGATATTTAAGAGGAGCCTTTGTGGTCGGAAACAGCTTTGCGCTTTTTTCCGACCTAAGGCATCTTACCTATTCGATTGAACCTCTGATAAAGGAGCTCTTGCTGAATGCGACGTATTAAAATTTTTGACACGACCCTTAGAGATGGTGAACAATCACCGGGAGTGTCTCTTACTGTTGCCGAAAAACTCCAGATTGCCCGTCAGTTATCTGAACTTGGTGTGGATGTTCTGGAGGCTGGTTTTCCGCTGGTGTCTGCTGATGATTTTGAGGCAGTATACAAGATTGCTCAGGAAATACGGAATACTACTGTTACAGCTATGGCTCGTGCCAAGAAAAAAGACATTGAGTCAGCCTGGGAAGCGATCTCAGGTGCCGAAAGCCCGCGTATTCACATCTTCCTGGCGACTTCACCCATACATATGCAGTATAGGCTGCGTAAGTCTCCCCAGGAGATACTGGAATATGCAGTTGAAGCAGTCCGTTTGGCTAAATCCAAGACAGGTGATGTAGAATTTAGTGCTGAGGATGCTTCACGCAGTGATGTCGATTTTTTGGCTCAGGTATTTACCCGTGTTATTGCAGCCGGAGCTACTGTAATTAATATTCCTGATACAGTTGGTTATGCTACTCCGGAAGAGTTCTCTGCTTTTATCAGGACAGTGATGCAAAAGACAGTTGGGATTGAAAAAGTTGACATAAGTGTGCATTGCCATAATGATTTGGGATTAGCTGTGGCTAACTCTCTGGCCGCAATTCAAGTTGGGGCTAATCAGATAGAATGCACGATAAACGGACTTGGCGAACGGGCTGGGACTGCTGCCTTGGAGGAACTGGTTATGGCGATACGGACGCGCAAGGATCACTATGGAGTAGAAACAGGGATTGTTACAACGGAAATTGCCCGGACCAGTCAGATGGTCAGCCAATTGACGGGCATGATGGTCCAGCATAATAAAGCTATTGTCGGCAAAAACGCCTTTACCCACGATTCCGGACTTCATCTGGACGGAATAAACAAGGAACGCACTACTTATGAAATTATGTTGCCAAGTTCAGTCGGACTGGCACTTTAGATAATTTTGCGGCAATTACAACCCAATTACAACTCACTGACAACCCACTGATAAAGACTGTTCACCTGAAATAAATCGGGCTTTTGAATATGGCTGGAATGGGTATCATAAATAGAATATGATTAAGTAAAGGAGGGGAAATTTCAGATGGCTATGACTATTACTGAAAAGATTCTGGCTAATCATGCAGGTCTGGATGAAGTTGTTCCAGGGCAATTGATAACAGCAAAACTGGATCTTGTTTTAGCAAATGATGTCACGGCCCCGGTGGCCATTCAGGAATTTGAAAAATTTGGTACTGATAAAGTATTTGATTCCCAGAAGGTTGCTTTGGTTTTAGACCATTTTGCTCCCAATAAAGATATTGCTTCGGCTGAACAATGCAAGTTTATCAAAGAGTTTGCCCGTAAGCAGGAGGTCAAACATTTTTATCAGGTCGGCCGGATGGGTATTGAACACTGTCTGTTGCCCGAATTGGGAATTACCTTACCCGGGGATTGTATTATCGGGGCAGATTCTCATACCTGTACGTACGGGGCTTTGGGGGCTTTTGCTACAGGTGTCGGCAGTACTGATTTGGCAGCAGGACTGGCTACGGGAGAAGCCTGGTTTAGGGTGCCGGAATCAATTAAGTTTATCTTCCAGGGGAATAAGTTTCAGCCTTGGGTAGGCGGCAAGGATCTTATCCTTTATGTTATCGGCAAGATCGGTGTCGACGGAGCCCGCTATCAGGCGATGGAGTTTACCGGTGAAGGAATCTCCGCTTTGTCGATGGATAATCGTTTTACAATTTGTAATATGGCGATTGAGGCTGGAGCGAAGAATGGAATTATTGCTCCGGATGAAAAAACCTATGAATATCTGGAAGGAAGGGCTTTTCGCCCTTATACCAGCTGTTTCAGTGACAAAGACGCCCGTTATGTCGAGATCATGGAGTTTGATGTTGCGAATATTCCTCTGCAGGTGGCTTTCCCTCATTTACCAGAAAATTCCAAAAATGTGGAAGAAGCTGCCGGCATTAAAATAGATCAGGTTGTGATTGGTTCCTGTACGAATGGCCGGATTGAAGATTTGCGCACAGCAGCTGAAATCTTGCGCGGCCGCCAAGTTCATCCGGAAATTCGCTTATTGGTTTTTCCGGGCACTCAGAATATTTATCGTCAGGCCATTAAGGAAGGAATCATTGATGCCCTGGTCGAAGCCGGGGCGGCGGTGAGTACACCTACCTGCGGCCCTTGCCTGGGTGGGCATATGGGTATTCTGGCTAAAGGGGAAAAAGCTTTGGCAACAACTAATCGTAACTTTGTTGGCCGGATGGGCCATCCGGAAAGCGAAGTTTATCTCTGTAATCCGGCTGTAGCCGCTGCTTCGGCCATACGCGGAGAAATCGTTCACCCCAGGGAGGTGCTCTAAGATGGGTAAGGCATGGAAGTTTGGTCATGATGTTGATACAGATGTAATCATACCGGCTCGCTATCTCAATAAATCCGATCCGCAGCATCTTGCGGCCCACTGCATGGAAGACGGGGATCTTAATTTTGCGCCTAATGTTAAAGCCGGAGATGTTCTGGTAGCCGGGAAAAACTTTGGCTGTGGTTCTTCGCGCGAACATGCCCCGATAGCCATCAAAGCCTGTGGGATCGAGGTAGTAATTGCTGAATCATTTGCCAGGATTTTTTACAGGAATGCCCTGAATATTGGGATGCCGATTTTGGAATGCCCGGAAGCGGTGGCCGGCATAGACGCAGGAGATGAGGTTACGGTAGATTTAAACAGCGGGCAAATCAACAATCTGACAAAAAAAACCTTCTTTCAGGCCCGGCCATTTCCTCCTTTTATGCAGGAATTAATTAAAGCCGGTGGTTTGGCTCCATACGTGCGGGGGAGGAGAAAAAATGGCTAAAGTTGTAGTTTTACCGGGTGATGGCATAGGACAGGAAATTGTGCCGCAAGCCTTGCGGATTTTGCAGGCAGTCATGGCAGACAGTCCTGTCAAGTTGGAATATGAAGAACATTTGGTTGGCGGCGCGGCGATAGATGCCCGGGGACATGCTTTGCCCCCAGAGACACTGCAGGCTTGTCAGGAGGCCGAGGCTATATTACTGGGTGCTATGGGCGGCCCGAAATGGGATACTCTGCCGGCGGCAGAGCGTCCGGAAATGGCCGGCTTGCTGCCTTTGCGCAAGGCTTTGGGCTTATACGCCAATATTCGCCCGATCCGCATTTTTCCGGCCCTGATTTCTTCCTCAACCTTGAAACCGGAAGTAATCCAAAATGTGGATATGGTTGTTATTCGTGAGCTGACCGGAGGTTTATATTTTGGGCAAAAAGGCCGCATAGACAATCCTCCCTCGGCTTTTGACACTTTGATTTACTCTGATGAAGAGATCCGGCGCATTGTGCGTTTGGGATTTCAGACAGCTCAGCTAAGAAGAAAAAAATTATGTTCGGTTGATAAAGCCAATGTCCTGGAGTCCTCGCGCTTTTGGCGGGAAATAACTGCGGATTTGGCCAAAGAATATCCGGATGTTGAGCTTAGCCATATGTATGTGGATAATGCTGCTATGCAGCTTGTACGGTATCCTGAACAATTTGATGTTATTGTAACCGAGAATATGTTCGGGGATATCCTGACAGATTTGGCTTCCATGCTTGGAGGCTCAATTGGTATGTTGGCTTCAGCCAGTTTAAACGGACGGAAAGGTCTTTATGAGCCTGCTCATGGGTCTGCCCCCGACATTGCCGGGAAAAATCTTGCTAATCCCTTAGCAACTATTCTTTCTGCCGCGCTGATGCTGCGCAGCACTTTTGGTTTGGAAGATAAGGCCAAGCTGATTGAAAACGCTGTTGAAAAAGTTCTGGAAAAGGGTTTAAGGACGGCAGATTTGGCAAAACCGGGAGAGCGTATTCTAAGTACCAGTGAAATGGGAGACGCTGTCTTAGAGGCTCTGGAGCAAGAACCTATGCCCTATTGCTGATGCTTAAGTATTAATCTCCGGCTGTTTCAGGCAGTTCCGGAGGAGGGGATGTCCCAAATTTCTGAACCGGAATAGTTCAGGGGGGCATCTCTTTTTTATTGAGAGCTAATTGCCTTGTGCCTCAATTCATTCACATTGTGTTATTATGTTCATTTAGTAATGGCGCAAGGCAGATTCCAGAGCACATAGTATTATCAAGTCTGTTCCTGCACTGGCAGGGCTTGATTGCCAGTATGGCTTGTTTATTTGGCAGGGATGCCCTTCACTAACCACAGGTACGTGGTATAATAAAGTTTAGCTGAACAGAAGGGAAGTATACCGGGTGAACGGAGAAATCCACAGAATAGTATTAAAAATTGGCAGCAGCAGTTTGAATCAATTGGCAGGCGGTCTGGACGAAACTGCAATTTCTAAAATAGTCAGCGTGATAGTTGATTTATATAAGCAGGGAATAGAATGTATTCTTGTGAGTTCCGGAGCAGTGGCAGCTGGGATGGGGCAGCTGCACCTTACTACCAGGCCGCGGGGCGTTTCCGCCAAACAGGCCCTGGCAGCTGTGGGGCAGGGTTTACTGATCGGCAAGTATGCCCAATACTTTAATACTCATAATTTAACTAGCGCCCAGATCCTTTTAACCCGGTCAGATCTGGCTGATCCGGTGCGGTATCGTAATGTCCGTAATACTATTGAAAAACTTCTCCGCTTACAGGTCATTCCCATTATTAATGAAAACGACTCTGTGGCCGTAGAAGAGCTTTGTTTTGGTGATAATGATCGCTTATCTGCTTTGGTTGCTGGATTGGTCCATGCCGATCTTTTAATTATTCTGACTGATGTAGATGGCCTTTATACCTCTGATCCCAAGGATGATCCCTCAGCACAACTGGTTGAGGAAGTCGAAGATATTACCAAATATGAATCTGCTGTGGGCGGGGCTGGTTCTGATATCGGAACCGGGGGTATGGCTACGAAACTGCAGGCTGCCAGGGTGGCTACCCGTTTTGGTATCGGGATGATGCTGCTGAATTCTGCCCGCATGGAAGAAATGCTGCGCATTCCTGAAGGACTTCACCCTTACGGAACATATTTTGTCCCTATGAAGCGGGGGTTGGCAGGGCGAAAACGTTGGATTGCCTATGCCGGTTTATCGGAAGGAACAATTATCATTGATGACGGAGCAGCAGACGCTTTAGTAAACGAGGGCAAGAGTTTACTGCCTAAAGGAATAATCGGAGTAAAGGGTTCCTGGGAAAGAAAAGAACTGGTTTGTATAGCCAATACCAAAGGACAGGAAATTGCCAGGGGTTTGGCAGAACTCAGCAGCGGAGAATTACAGGAAGTACTGGGGCTGCATTCCAAAGAAATGCTGGAATTAATTCCGGATTTAGAAGCAGAAGAAGTAGTTCACAGGGACAATATGACCCTTATGTGTGATTCTGATTTGATTTAGACGATAGACTTGTCGAAAACAGGGTTTTCTTTATATAATTATTCTTGGTTGCAGTATAGACCACCATAGTTGCTTAAGCACCAGCAGAAAATAAAAATTATTAGGATTAAGCTTATTCCGGAAGAATGGAGGAAATTCATGGATTTTCATCAGGATTTGATTATACTGGGACAAAGGGCTAAACAAGCTGCCAGAAAATTGGCCTTTATGGGAACTGCTGAGAAAAACAGGGCTCTGGCAGCAATGGCTGAAGCCCTGTTAGCTCATGAAAATGAAATTATAGAAGCTAATAAGCTTGATGTCGAAAAAGCACTGGCTAAAGGTTTGAAAAGCAGTTTGGTCAACCGTTTGTGTTTGACTTCCCAGGGTATAAGGGAGATCAGTGATGCTTTGCTCGAAGTTGTTAATTTACCTGACCCTACAGGAGAGGGAGAGTTTTGGACCAGACCCAATGGATTAAGAATTCAGCGCATGCGTGTGCCTTTGGGTGTAGTTGCTATGATTTATGAGGCCCGGCCCAATGTTACAGTTGATGCGGCAGGACTTTGCCTGAAATCCGGAAATGCAGTTATCCTGAGAGGCGGGTCGGAAGCTATCGAAAGCAATAAAGTATTAGTTAGGGTAATTGCGGCGGCGGCTGAAGAAAATGGCATGCCCCAGGGAGTTATTCAGCTTATTACACAGACTGACCACAAATATGTCCAGCAGCTCTTACAAATGAATGCTTATGTTGATGTGGTTATTCCGCGGGGCGGAGCAGGACTGATTCAGACAGTGGTCCAGAATTCAACTGTGCCTGTCATTGAAACAGGTACAGGAGTATGTCATGCTTATGTAGATAAGGCGGCTGACTTCAGCAAAGCTATTCCGATAATAATTAATTCCAAGACCAACAGACCGGGGGTCTGCAATGCATTGGAAACACTTCTGGTTGATAAAGCTGTTGCAGCTGAATTTCTGCCTTTAATTGGAGAAGAATTAAGAAGACATAATGTAGAAATCCGAGGCTGTCCCCAAACTTGTGCTGCCTTGTCTTTTGCTCATCCAGCTGTGGAGGAAGACTGGGCCACAGAATATCTTGATTTGATTCTCAGCGTCAGGGTAGTTAAAGATTTAAACGAAGCCCTGGACCATATCTATAAATACAGCACTAAACACTCGGAAACCATTATTACGGAAAGTTACGGGAGTGCGCAGCGATTTTTAAATGAAGTTGATGCAGCTGCTGTTTATGTGAATGCCTCAACCAGGTTTACGGATGGCGGGAGATTTGGTTTTGGTGCTGAAATTGGGATCAGTACTCAAAAACTCCATGCCCGGGGACCTATGGGCTTGAGAGAATTGACTACAATCAAATATATGATTTATGGTGAAGGCCAAATAGTTCAATAAATTTATATGCTTATAATACTTATTGCCAAAATTTACAGTTGCTGGTACAATATCAGTTTAGAAGAATATTGATTTGGTTTTTCAGCCAATGTCTGTATGGGTGTTCTGATATCAGAAAGGAGCAGATTAATGGATTCAGTGCCCGGTTCAGTACCCAGGACTATTTCCCAGCCGATAGCCGATACTATTTCCCGGCCGACTGTCAGCATAGTTCTAAAATCTGTAATTGAGTTTTGTTGCAGTATAATCCGAACTCGCAGTATGCAAATCTGCTCAATAGCCATTATATTGTTTCTGTTGCTTAATCCCAACCGTTCAGCCTATTATTCTTACCTGCTGCTGGCAGCAGCTTTTTGGGGTTTGCAATATGATACCAAGTTTATTCCCTGGCAGCGTTTTTTAGGGGTGGGGATTCCTTTGTTGTTGTTTCCAATCTTAATGTGGCAATACTTCCCGCCCATCTGGAATGAGATCGTTTATTGGCAATTAGGAGTTAAAGCCCATATTTTAGATTTAAACAATTTATTTCTGGCTTTGCCCGGTAATGATGGCTGGATGTTCCGGAT
This sequence comes from Peptococcaceae bacterium UBA2264, assembly GCA_002347475.1. Taxonomy (GTDB): domain Bacteria; phylum Bacillota; class Desulfitobacteriia; order Desulfitobacteriales; family Desulfitobacteriaceae; genus UBA2264. Next base: position 2,763 of record DDXI01000157.1, on the reverse strand, counting down.
TGTCCAAACACCTTGGTTAACCGGCTTCTTTCGTTGGATCTATGCTAATGGTTTTACTTTGCCGGTACTGATTCCGGTTATTCGTTCGTTTTTTGCTAAAGATTCCTTAAAAATGATTCGTTACTGTCTCTCGGCCCATGTTTTACAATTTATATTGATATTCCCCTTTTATCTGACTATAAATGTGAAAGAAGTCTGGTATATTTTGGGACATCCAGATGGAATGGCCCGTCTTCTTTCTGCTGCTGATGCTGCGGTAGTGGTTGTGAATTGTTTTCCTTCCATGCATACTTCGGTAGCTTTTGCCATGCTTCTTTTGGCTTGGCGGGAAAAAGATCGCTTGTTTCGCTGGACATGGTCGTTATTCTGTCTGGCTATCATTTTCTCAACCCTATATCTGGAGATTCATTGGGTGATAGATGTTATCGCCGGTATATTGCTGGCTATAGTCACGGTAAAGCTGGGTGATGTGATAATCAATTTTATTGCCAAAAGATGGGGGCGGCAAAAATCTGCTGGCTCTGTCAACGATTCATCTCTCGCGGCTTAGGTCTGTGATACGCTGTGGTCAGCAATTATAATTTTTACCTGGAAATTTTCAAGTAGAAATAAATTGAAGAGAAAATTATCAATATCATACAGATTAGCGGCCTTTAGCCGCTTTTTAATGTTCTGAGACTGAGCTCCGAAGGGTCTGATTGCTGAAAAAGGATTCCGGGCAATTGCTGTGGAATCCAGAGAGCTGGGCTATGTGAGAAAATTAAGTATATGTCAAGATATAATCCTGGGGTAATCGGTTCAAATAATCGGAGGAATGAGTTTGTGGCTAAGCGTAAGGTTCGTAGAAAAACAAAGACAAAAGTTGATAATTTCAAACGAGTGCTGCGCCAGGAAATAGCCGGTATTTTTATTGTTGGCATGGCTTGTTTAGGATTAGCAGCTGTTTATACTGAAGAAAACGGAATATTTGGGGAAAAAATAGCAGCTGGCTTGCTTATGATCAGCGGTGGCGGGAAAGTCTGGTTGTTGTTGATGATTGCTGCCTGGGGAATATACCTTATGAAACGAAAAAGTTTCAGATTGGGTTGGCGGGTTGGCGGACTCATCCTGCTGTGGCTGATGTTTTTGGGATACCTTCAGCTGCGTTTACCCGGTGCGGGGTTTTTGACTTCAGAGGAACTGTGGCGTGAAGGTTTGAGGGGGCACGGTGGAGGAGTCATTGGCGCAGGTCTGGTACTGATGCTGATAAACACAGTCGGATTATCCGGAAGCTACGTGATTCTGGGTATGGGTGCCCTCATTAGCATACTTATAATTCTTAATCGTTCTTTAATTGACAGCCTGCATGAAACTTCTGAGGCAGGTAAAAAAATCATTGGCTGGTTTAAAAATCAAATCTCTGATTTTATTGCGATTTTCCCGGACCGTTTGGAAACTGAAACTTTGACTACGGCAAACAACAAAAGGGATATTTCAGCAATTTCCCCGGCCATAAACGATAATATGGACAAAAATAACAACAAAAGGCAGTTCTGTCCTGATCATGTCGAAGAGGCCAACGGTTATGTCAGCGGTGATCTGACCGAAAGACCTTTAGTTATTCACACTATGGGGCTTAATGCTCAAGCAGATGAGAATAGCGCTTGGGAAACAGATTCGGATATTGCTGTTGGAGCAGAAATAAGCCAGAAAGCAGAAAGGCAGAAATATCGGCCGGATACCCGACAGGTTGGGTTGGAAGGGGCAACTCAACCTGCCGCAGCCAGAACAAAAAAATTAACAGGCACTCCGGTTTCCCGTCAAGTTCAGGAGTCGGACAGCTATATACTGCCTTCATCTTCCTTGCTGCAGAAATCACTCAAAGTAAATAACCAGCGGCTGAATAAAGATTTAGCAGATAATGTCAAAAAACTGGAAGAAACATTGGCTAGTTTTGGTGTGAAAGTTAAAGTTACTCAGGTCACCCAAGGTCCTTCAATTACCCGTTATGAAGCTCAGCCCGCAGCAGGAGTCAAAGTTAGTAAAATAACAAATCTTTCAGATGATATTGCCCTGGGTCTGGCTGCTACTAATGTGCGTATTGAGGCTCCTGTTCCCGGAAAATCAGTCGTGGGAATTGAGGTTCCCAATAAGATAGTTGCAGCTGTGCAATTTCGGGAAGTTATAGAATCAGCCGAATTTAAAAACTCTGCCGCTAAAATATCTTTGGCTTTAGGCAAAGATATAAGTGGAACCTCTGTTATTGCGGATCTTACTCAAATGCCCCATCTGTTAATTGCCGGGGCAACCGGCTCAGGTAAATCTGTTTGTATTAATACGATCATCCACAGCATACTTTTTAGATCCCGACCGGATGAGGTCAAATTATTACTGGTTGATCCCAAAATGGTGGAACTGACAAATTATAATGGTATTCCTCATCTTATTGCTCCGGTTGTTACAGATCCCAAGAAAGCAGCGGGTGCTTTGAAATGGATAGTCACGGAAATGGAGACCCGTTATGAATTGTTTGCCGCTGCGGGGGTGCGGGATATTGTTCGCTATAATATTCTGCGGACGCAGGACAAAGAGCATGATTATGCCTCATTGCCCTATGTCGTAGTAATTATCGATGAATTAGCTGATCTGATGATGGTTTGCCCTGGGGAAGTAGAGGATGCGATTTGTCGTATTGCCCAGATGGCCCGGGCGGCAGGCATACATCTCATTGTTGCTACGCAACGCCCTTCTGTAGATGTAATAACAGGATTGATTAAAGCTAAC
>DDXI01000140.1 GCA_002347475.1 Peptococcaceae bacterium UBA2264 | reverse complement strand
CGGTCAGGCTGATACACAAGTCCATAGCGAGAAGCTTTCTGCCACAGACCGCTGCCTTTGAGAACTTTCAGAAAACCCAGCTGCAGCTTCTGAGGCTGGGTTTCGTAAACATCATTAAAAGATACTCGAAAATTATCCCAATTTTCTCCGGGTAAACCAGCAATAAGATCTAAATGCAAAGGAATTGCAGTGCTCCGGCGAAGTTCCACAATATACTTTTGCCAGATTTCAAAATGCTGGATACGAGCACTATTCTCTAAAGCCGGCTGATAAGTCGACTGTACCCCGATTTCCAGCTGCAATAAACCTTGAGGATACTTTTTTAAATAATCCAGCCAAGCTTCATCCAGAAGTTCGCCGGCCATCTCGCAATGTATCCTGATTTCCTGAGGAACAGCAGCCTTTTCAACTTCTTCCCGGACAATATCTAAAATTTGCCAGGCATGCTCTTTACAGGTATTGAAGGTCCGGTCTACAAATTTAATCGTGCGGGCACCATAAGTTAAAAGTCTTCTGAAAACCCGGCGAAAATTTTCAGGTTTTGCATAACGCACTCCGGATTCTGCCGAAGATAAACAGTATTGACAGTTAAAAGGACAGCCTCTTGTTGTTTCCACATAAACAAGCCGGTTGTCCAGCTTCTCCTCTCTGGCATAAGGATCAGGTAATTGATCCAGATCCAGCAGGAGATAACGCCGGGGGTTGCTGATAACCCTTTCCCGACAGCGCCAGACCAAACCCGGGACATTATCCGGATCCTGCCCGCTCTTCCAGGACCTCAATAGTTCCAAAAAAGCAGACTCGCCCTCGCCCTGAACAACAGCATCCACCCCTGGATTACTGTCCATCAGTTTCTCTGTTTCAAAGCTTACTTCCGGCCCCCCTAAAACAATACGGACCTTAGGCAAGACCAGACGCAGATCGCGAATTATTCTTAATATTTCGGAAATATTCCATAGATAACAGGAAAAGCCGATGACATCAGCTTTGGTTTCATATAGTTCCCCTGTCAGACGAGCTATGGGCTCATTGATCGTAGCTTCCTGGAGCACTGTAGCAGGAAATTCATTTATAACAGCCTCCCGCAAATAGCGCAAGGCCAGGTTTGTCTGCACATACTTGGCATTGAGGGCCACTAGCAGGACGCGCAAAATGACAACTCCTTTATTCCAGTTTCGGGAGTTTTATGTATATTTATGCATAAAGGCAATTCCAAAGTTAAATACAAGCTGATAAATAACTGCCTTATATCCAATAGTATAGCGTTTTCTCCCCCAATATGCAATTCTTATGCCATCAAGTCTTTATTTTCCAAATTGAAATAATTTTCATTTTTTCGCTGCCACAGACTATTTTTTATCCTCACTTCAGAACATAGCGTTCCAACGCCTGGGCCACGCCATCTTCCTGATTTGTCCCGGTGATGACATCAGCTTTAGACTGGACTTCTGTCCGGGCATTCCCCATGGCTACTCCCAATCCGGCATACTCAATCATCTCGATATCGTTATAGCTGTCCCCGACAGCCATCACTTCTTCCCTGGCAATGCCATAAAAATTAGCCAGCTTGGCTAAAGCTACCCCTTTATTGACTGTGATCTCGGTTAATTCCAGAAAGATGGGTTTGGACTTGGCCAGATGAATCATTTTGCCATAACGCTGAGCCAGAATTGCCTTCAGATCAGCCAGGTCCTGTTCGGCACTGACAACCAGCATTTTTTCCACACCCTCTGCCTCAGACTCCAGAAGCTGCAGCAGATCCCTTTGTTCAACCTGAACATTGGCTATCTGCTCGTAGATAGCAGAATATTGGTTCAACTCCTGGGCCAGGACCCGGTCTCTCAGGTAAACCTGCACATAAAACTGTTTTTCCTGTAAAAACCGGACCATTTCTTCAGCCAAGTTTACCGGAATGACCCGCCGAAAAAATATATCTCCGGTTAAAGCATTTTGAATCATAGCACCATGGTAATTGATCATCGGCACTTCCAAAGCCAATTGTTGGGCATAAGGACGGGCGGAACAAGGCATCCGTCCGGTTGCCAAAGTTATTTTGACTCCCTGTTTGCGGGCTGCCCTGACGGCAGCAAAGGTCCGCTCGGAAATAGTAAAGTCATCACATAATAAGGTATCATCAAGATCCACTGCTACTAAGCGTATTGCCACCCTTTTTCCACTCCCGTTTTGTTAAGGCCTTAGGCCTGATTCTTCCTTGGCGCTCTGATGGCGCATTCGCGGATATTTCCAATTCTCTGACCAGGGCCTGCTTAGGAATTATGACTTGTTCCCAGGTATTTCTGCAAGAATTGACCGGTATAGGATCGGCTGCAGGCAACAACCTCTTCCGGGGTACCCACAGCAATAATTTCCCCGCCGCGATTGCCGCCTTCCGGCCCCAGATCAATCAGGTAATCGGCGGTTTTGATCACATCCAGATTATGCTCAATCACCAGAACCGTATTGCCGGCATCCACCAGCCTGTGGAGAACCTGCAGCAGGCGAGCGACATCAGCCATATGCAGCCCTGTCGTCGGTTCATCCAGGATATAGATTGTTTTCCCGCTACTGCGCCGGCTTAATTCTGTGGCCAATTTTATGCGCTGGGCCTCTCCGCCGGAAAGGGTCGTGGCTGGCTGGCCCAGATGGATATAGCCCAACCCTACATCCTGCAGGGTCTGTATCTTACGGGCGATGCGGGGCACGGCACTGAAAAATTCCGCAGCCTCATCGACTGTCATGTCCAGAACATCGGCAATATGTTTGCCCTTATAGCTAACTTCCAGAGTCTCCCGATTATAACGATTCCCCCGACAAATTTCACAGGGAACATAGACATCCGGTAAAAAATGCATCTCGATTTTTATAATGCCATCGCCACGACAAGCTTCACAGCGGCCGCCTTTGACATTAAAACTAAAGCGGCCGGTCTTATAGCCTCTGATTTTGGCTTCTGTTGTTTGCGAGAAGAGATCCCGGATAAAATCAAAAACCCCGGTATAGGTCGCCGGATTGGAACGCGGGGTCCTTCCTATTGGTGACTGGTCGATATCAACGACCTTTTCCAGGTATTCCGCTCCGATTATTTCCTGATGAATTCCGGGACGATATCTGCCCTTATACAGGCAAGCTGCCAGCTCCTTATAGATTATATCATTAACCAAGGTGCTTTTACCGGAACCGGACACCCCTGTCACACAAGTAAACAGCCCCAAAGGTATACTGACATGGAGATCTTTCAGATTGTTTTCCTTTGCTCCCAAAATCTGCAGCCACTTGCCATTGGCCGGCCTCCGTAAAAGCGGAACCGCTATGCTCTTTTTACCGCTTAGGTATTGCCCTGTCAGAGATGCGGGATTGCTGATTATTTGCGCCAGGGTTCCCTGAGCGACAACCTCGCCCCCATGTATCCCTGCTCCGGGACCGATATCGATTATTTGGTCTGCGGCCAGCATGGTTTCTTCGTCATGTTCCACAACCAGCAGAGTATTGCCCAAATCCCGCAAACGCCGCAAGGCAGCCAGTAGTCTGGCATTATCTCTCTGATGGAGCCCGATACTGGGTTCATCCAGAACATATAATACCCCCATCAGACTGGATCCTATCTGAGTTGCCAAACGGATACGCTGAGCTTCGCCGCCTGAGAGGGACCCCGCTGCCCGGCCCAGGGTAAGATAATCCAAACCGACATTCATGAGAAATCCCAAACGCTCGTTAATCTCCTTCAAAACCTGTCGTGCAATTATTTGTTCTTTCTCGCTCAGAGCAAGACTGTTTAAAAAGTCCAGAGCCTCCGTAATTGACAGACCGGTCACCATATCGATAGCCAAATCCCCGACAGTGACCGCCAAGGCCTCTGGTTTTAAACGCCGGCCCTGACAAGCACTGCAGGTATGCTGGCTCATATATTTTTCGATCTCAGTGCGGACTGCCTCTGAAGAAGACTCCCGGTAACGGCGTTCAAAATAGGGAAGCAAGCCCTCAAAGGGGGAAGTGTACATTTTTGGCTGATCAAAAATGTTATAGTAATGAAAACGGATCGGCCTTACAGTTCCGTATAACAATCCCTGCCACTGCTCTACTGTAAGCTCGTTCAAGGGAGTATTCATCGTAAAAGCCAGATATTCAGCCACTGCTTCCAGCATTCTGGGGTAATAAGTGGATGCTGACTTGGCCCAGGGCAGAACTGCTCCCTCAGCCAGCGATTTGCGGCGATCCGGAATGATCAGGTCAATATCAGCCTTAAGAGTTGCCCCCAGACCGGTACAAGCTGCACAGGCTCCGAATGGGCTGTTGAAAGAAAAAAGCCGGGGAGATATTTCTTCCAGAGCTATGCCGCAGTCCGGGCAGGCAAAATTTTCGCTGAACAGGATCTCCGGACCCTCAAGCTGGGCTGCAATGACATTGCCTTCCCCCAGCTTGAGAGCAGTCTCCAGAGAATCAGCCAAACGGGCTGCACTCTCAGCTTTCAGAGCAATCCGGTCAACGACAACTTCGACAGAATGCTTTTTATTCTTGGCCAGGGCTATTTCTTCATTAAGGTCCACTGTTTCGCCGTCGATCCTGGCCCGGATATAACCGCTCTTGCGTATTTCTTCCAGAACTTTGGCATGCTCGCCTTTTTTCCCTTTGATGAGGGGGGCCAGAATGTGCAGACGTGTCTTTTCCGGAAGAGTCATTATCTGATCTACCATTTGCTGCACAGTCTGCTGACTGATCTCCCGTGCGCATTGCGGACAATGGGGATGACCGATGCGGGCATATAAAAGACGCAGATAATCATATATTTCTGTAACTGTGCCTACTGTGGAACGCGGATTACGACTGGTTGTCTTCTGATCGATCGAGATCGCCGGAGACAGGCCCTCAATATAGTCGACATCCGGTTTATCCATTTGTCCCAAAAACTGGCGGGCATAAGCTGACAAGGACTCCACATAACGCCGCTGCCCTTCAGCATAAATTGTATCGAAAGCCAGGGATGATTTACCCGAGCCGGATAAACCGGTGATAACCACCAGTTTGTCCCGGGGAATATCAACATCTATATTTTTCAGGTTATGGACACGGGCTCCCCGTACCTTGATATAGTCCTGGGTCATATAAACCTCCGTGTTTATAAAGCTCCTCAATCTTGCTTCCCATTGCCTGATTCCTAATCAAACACCAGCCATTCTGCCTGGTATTTCACGCAACAGTTCAGCGCTTCTTTCCCCTGGTCTTGTACTTCACTCCGCGGGCCTCGCGCCGCGCACCTCGGGTTTGGGGTGTTATCCGCAACTTGTTTTCTTCACCCTTAAGTTCGATGATCGCATCCCTGATTTCGGCCGCTCTTTCAAAATCCAGTTCTTTGGCAGCCAGATGCATTTCTTTTTCCATCTCCTGCAGAAGTTTGCTCAGTTCTTCCGGAGATAGTGTTTGGCCATAAGCTAATTTGGATTCGGCAACCAAGGTTGTTTCCGGTACCGCGATGATTTTTTTGCGAATCGTCTGCGGAATAATACCCCATTTTTCATTATATTCCCGTTGCAGCACCCGGCGCCGGTTGGTCTCGGCCAGCGCTATCCGCATGGATTCCGTAGTTTTGTCCCCATACATGATAACCTGCCCATGAGCATTCCGGGCTGCCCTTCCTATAGTTTGGATCAGGGACCGTTCGCCCCGTAAAAAACCTTCCTTATCAGCATCCAAAATCGCCACCAGAGAAACCTCCGGCAAATCAAGACCTTCCCGTAAAAGGTTAATCCCGACAATAACTTCGATCTCCCCCAGGCGCAGTTCCCGGATTATCTGAGAACGCTCCAGGGTTTTGATATCAGAATGCAAATACTTGACCCTGATGTTAAGATTTTTCAGATAATCGGTCAGATCTTCAGCCATTTTTTTGGTAAGGGTCGTTATTAAGACCCTTTCCTGCACTGCCAGACGTTTGTTTATTTCTCCTATCAGATCATCGATTTGCCCTTTGCTGGGCCTGATGAAAACCTCGGGATCCAGCAGACCCGTCGGCCGGATAATCTGCTCAACGAGTGTGGGGCAATGAGCAAGCTCATAAGGACCCGGAGTAGCACTGACATAAATTTTCTGGGGTGTTAATTTTTCGAACTCATCAAAACGCAAAGGCCGGTTATCCAGGGCTGAAGGCAAACGAAACCCATAAGCAATCAGGGTAGTCTTGCGGGAACGATCTCCCTCATACATACCCCGTACCTGGGGCAGGCTGACATGTGATTCATCAATAAACATCAGGAAATCCTTCGGGAAATAATGCAAAAGTGTATAAGGGGTTTCACCCTCTGCCCGGAAGGTCAGATGACGGGAATAATTTTCCACTCCATTACAAAAACCCATTTCTCTTAACATTTCCAGGTCATAATTAGTACGTTCTTCCAGACGTTGTGCTTCCAGAAGTTTATTCTGACTGCGTAAATAGGCAAGCTGCTCCCTGAGCTCGGCCTCAATATTAAAGGCAGCTGATTTAACTTTGTCCTGAGCTGTCACATAGTGCGAATTAGGAAAGATCGTAATATGTCTTCGTTCCGCCAGAACTTCCCCGGTGAGAACATTTATCTCATAAATATGCTCAATCTCATCACCAAACATCTCTACCCGGATAGCCTGCTCGCTGGAAGCAGAAGGGTATATCTCCACTATATCCCCGCGTACCCGAAAAGTTCCCCGGACAAAAGCCAGGTCATTACGGTCATATTGAATGGAAACCAGTTTGCGCAGGATTTCGTTACGGTCAATCAGTTGACCCTGACGCAGGGACAAGGTCAGTTGATAATATTCTTCCGGAGAACCCAGGCCGTAGATGCAGGAAACACTGGCGACCACAATCACATCCCGCCGCTCAAAAAGAGAAGCGGTGGCCGAGTGTCGTAATTTTTCAATTTCGTCATTGATCGAGGCATCTTTTTCAATATAGGTATCACTGGAAGGGACATAAGCCTCGGGCTGATAATAATCATAATAACTCACAAAATACTCCACCGCATTATCCGGAAAATATTCTTTGAACTCGGTGTAGAGCTGGGCTGCCAAAGTCTTGTTGTGTGCCAAAACCAGAGTCGGTTTTTTGACCCTCTCAATAACACTGGCCATCGTGAAGGTTTTGCCCGAACCGGTCACTCCGAGGAGCGTTTGGTGGGCGAGTTTATTCCGGACACCCTTAACCAGAGCCTCAATCGCTTGAGGCTGATCACCTGCCGGCTGATAGGACGCCTTCAAGTTAAATTCCATAGTCTTTGTCCTCAATTTTCCTTCAATTATCACATATTTATTCTATTATACCACTATCCTGAATAATCCTTAATAAAGAAAGACCGAAAACTCGTTCGGTCTTGTTGGCAGCAAAGTGTTTTTCTAAAATACTTGCGGTTCAGAGGTGATTCTGGTTAAACTGAAGCAGGTGGTTACTGTTGAACCAGAACCGGAAGGAGAGAAATTTATGACCAATTTATTATTAAGACTATTTCTTAATGCGGCAGCCTTGTTCCTAACCACACTGCTTGTTCCCGGACTGCATTTGGAACGGCTTTCCACTGCTATCTGGGCAGCTCTGGTCTGGGGCTTGGTCAATACTCTTATTCGCCCCCTTCTTTCTTTTTTTACAATTCCCTTACAATTGCTGACACTGGGTATTTTTACCCTGATCATCAATGCTTTTATGCTGCTCCTTACTGCTAAACTTGTTCCCGGTTTCAGTATTAACAGTTTTGCCAGCGCCTTTCTCGGAGCCCTGGTTTTAAGCCTTATCAGTATAATTTTAAACAAGGTTACCGAGTAAGGCCCTTTTATTTGATTTTGGAGAGCAGGATTTGCAGGGCTTTCTCTAATTGCGGGTCAAAGCTGGTATCTGTCGGAGAAATGGTAGCAGCCTGATCCTTATTTAATTCGACCACGATATCCGGCTGGATGCCTATCTCATGAATATCCAGCTTGTTAGGAGTCAAATATTTAGCAGTTGTCAGTTTAACACTAGTCCCGCTGTCCAGAGGAAACACAGTCTGCACTATACCTTTACCAAAAGTCTTTGTCCCTATCAGGGTCCCGCTGCCATTATCTTTGATCGCTCCGGCCACGATTTCTGCTGCCGAAGCGCTTTCTTCATTCACCAGAACAACCAAAGGCAGTCCCAGAAAATTGCCTTTAGCCGGATTTTTCGTTTCAATATTACCTTTTTTGTCAACTATAAAGACAACAGGCCCTGAAGATACAAAGTAACCGGCAACCTGAACCGCAGCATTCAACTCCCCGCCATGATTATAGCGCAAATCCAGAATCAATCCCTTGTATTGCTGTATATCCATGGACTTCAGGGCTTCAGCTAATTCGTTGCCGGTCTCAGAAGAAAACTGGACAATATCAATATAGGCCAGATCAGGATGACCAGGTAAGGCTTTGCCTTCCACCGTCGGCACAAGAATATTTTCACGGATTAAGGATACGGTAACATCCTGCTTCAGGCTCTCCCGATAAAGAACCAGGGTAACCTTTGTTCCTGGTTCACCCCGCATAAGGGAAACAGCTTCCTCCTGATCAATCGTGGATGTATCAACATCATCAATTTTTTCGATAATATCACCCATTTGGATATTTGCTTTTGACGCCGGAGTATTTTTAATAGCCCGCAGCACTACCAGTTTATCTGGATCCGCCAGGCTTAAGACTATCCCGACTCCACCGAATTTGCCTTCAATAACCTCCATCAGTTCCTGATTTTCAGCAGCATTCATATAAGCCGAATAGGGATCTTCCAGAGAATCGACAATCCCTTGGGTTACCCCTTCGAAAAGCTGATTTTTGTTAACATCTTCCAAATACTGGGTGTCTATCAGTTCCAATACATAAACAAAACGACTGAGATAAGTGAAATTAGCAGCAATAAATCCGCCCAACACAAGCGTAATGACTACGCAACAAATAAGCAGGCCTATCCCAACACGTTTTAGGAATCGTTTTCCTTGCCCCTCCTGCAATATGCTAACCCCTTCCATCTCTGATTCCCACACCTAACTTAATTCCGGCCTGAACTTAATTCCGGCCGGAATATGTGCCTGCTCCATAATTAAATTATAAAATCTTTAACGAAAATACTGTAAAGGATCTGTCGGATTTCCATTGATACGCACTTCAAAGTGTAAATGAGGACCGGTACTGAACCCCGTTGATCCTACATAGCCGATAACTTGATCCTGCGTAACTTGTTGTCCTTCACTGACTGCCAGCCGGGACTGATGAGCGTACAGAGTAGAAACCCCCTTGCCGTGGTCGATTACTACGGCATTGCCATAACCTCCATACCAACCGGCATAAATGACTTCTCCTGCACCCACGGCATGAATTGCTGTTCCAGTGGGAGCCGGAACATCGATTCCCGTATGTAGACTTCTTTTTCCTGAAATCGGATGAGTTCTCCAGCCATAGGGAGAACTGATTTCATATCTGCCCGGCACCGGCCAATTGCTGACAGTCCCCACGGTACCACCTTTACGGGAGACTTGAATTTTACGGATTTTTTCCCGCAGAGCGTTGGATTCTGTTTCCAGCCTTTCATTTTCATCAAAGACAGCCTGCTGGGCTTTTTTATTTTGGGCCAGGGTAGTTTGCTGTTCCTGTTTTTTGGTTTTCAGTTCAGCCTCCGCCGCCACTGCTTCAGCCAGTAATTGGGCACTGCGGCTACGGATCTTTTCCAGTTCTTCTTTCTGTTGCAGCATTCTTTCCTGTTGGACCTTGATATCTTCCAGAAGTTTCTGATCATTGGCAACCAGCTTGCTTAAGTATTCTATTCGGGTAATGAAATCACCCAGATTGGACGATTCAAAAAGCAAACCCAGATAACTGATTTGACCATCCTCATAAATTCCCTTTATCCTTAAACCCAGCACTTGACGGCGCTCGTCCAGTTCCTGTTGATTTTGCTCTATTTCGCCCTGAACAGTCTTGATTTGGGACTGTACCTGAGAATAGGCAGCCTGCTTGTCACTGAGTGTTTTTTGGGCCGCAGTGATTTGATTCCGCAGTTTATCGAGCTCAGAATTGATTCTGTCGGCAGTGTAGGTCAAGGAATTGAGTTTCCCCAATACTTCTTGTTGCTGAGCAGCGATTTCGCCCTGCCTTTGCACGGCATCTTCAAGCTCACCTGCCCGCAAGGGGATAATTGTCATACTCAGAAAAACCAGACTTAAAATACAAACCAGACCTGACCGCATAAGTTTTCTGTTCGACAAAACATTACCTCCTTCAAACAGTAATAACAGACACTGGATTCAAAAAATCAGACTCGCAAAAATTTACGCAAAGAAATTATACTGCCTATGGCCCCCATTAACATGCCGGACAGCAGCAATCCACCCAGAACCTGCCAGAATATCAGATTATTATAGACAACCGGCAAAAATGTTAAAGTTGATTGCACATATCTGACCAGCCATTGATAGGCAAAGCCTACGATAATTGCTGCCAGTCCTCCTCCGACCAGGCCCAGAAACATACCTTCGATAAGAAAAGGCCATTGAACAAAACTATTGCTTGCCCCGACTAATTTCATGATTTGGATTTCCCGGCGGCGGGAAAAAACATTCATCTTGATATTGATAGAAATAAGTACGATCGAAGCAGCTGCAAAGGCAATGATTACGCTGATGCCTACCCAACGCAGCCACTGGGTAAACTTGAGCAGTTTTTCTACAAAACCCTGACCATAGCGTACTTTATCAACTCCGGGCAGTTCCAGCTGTCCAGCCAAAACCGGCACATCCTTGGCTTCTGTAACCTTAACCGTAAACATATCCGGCAAGGGATTGGTTCCTCCCAAATTTGCTATCAGATCACTCTGGTCACCACCCATTGTTTGACCCATTTCAGTTAAGGCCTGTTCTTTGGATACAAACAAGACAGAGGCTACTCCCGGCATTTCTTTAATTTTAGTCTGCATATCCTGTATTTGTTCGCTTGTTATATCTTTATTCATAAAAACAGCTATTTCCAGTTCCGATTCAAATGTCTCAGCCAGATTGGAAGCATTGATCAGAAAAAAAACGGAAAATCCCAGAATCACTAAAGAAACCATTACTGTAAGAACTGAGGCCACACTTAGCCAGGGATTTCTTTTGACAGAACTAAAAGTTTCGCGCAGGATATAACGCAGAGCGTTAAGCATCGTATCCGTAAGCCCCCTTTTCTTCATCCCTGACCATACGCCCATCCTCTATCGCGATAACTCTTTTTTGCATTGTATTAACAATTTCCCGGGCATGTGT
>DDXI01000062.1 GCA_002347475.1 Peptococcaceae bacterium UBA2264 | reverse complement strand
ATTTATCTTTACTTCCGGCAATACAGAATCAAGCAACCTGGCTTTGAAGGGCGTTGCCAGGATACTGAGCATCAAAAAAGGCAACCATATTATTGTCTCAGCAATTGAAGATTTTCCGGTTCTTCACAGTGCCAAAGCCCTGGAAAAACAGGGCTTTGATCTGGATTATGTTGAGGTGGATGAATATGGCCTGGTCAAGATCGAGCAGCTGAAAAAATACATGCGCCCTAATACCATTCTGGTTTCCATCCAGCATGGGAATCAGGAAATCGGTACAATCCAGGATATCGCAGCAATCGGCATTCTCTGTAAGGCCAGAGACATTCTTTTCCACACAGACGCTACCCATACCTTCACCAGGATTCCTTTGGATGTCAGGAATATTCACGTAGATTTGGTAACCGTGTCTGCCCATACCATCCACGGTCCCAAGGGTATCGGCGGGCTTTATATTCGCAAAGGCACGCCGATTGTCAAAATAACGGACGGTGGCTATCAGGAATTTGACCTCAGAGCAGGAATTGAAAATATTCCGGGAGCTGTGGGTTTTGCCAGAGCTGTGGAACTGGTAACTGCCGCAGAAAACGCCCGGCTTCAAGCTATGCGCGATAAACTGATTGCTTCGCTATTAGCAGAAATTCCTCATGTTACTTTGAATGGGCATCCGGAAAAGAGGCTGCCCCAAAATGCCAATATAACCTTTCACTATGTTGAAGGAGAATCGATCACCCTGCATCTGGATATGTACGGAATTGCCGTCAGTACGGGTTCTTCCTGCTTTAGCCGCTCCCTGGAAGCCAGCCATGTGATCATGGCTCTAGGCGGTGACCATGAAAGAGCCCACGGTTCCATTCGTTTTACCCTGGGTCGCTATAATACCATGGAGGAAATAGAATTTGTTGTCTCTACCCTAGCCAAGGTTATAGCCAATCTGAGAGAAATCAGTCCTTTAGGCAAAACAGGAGGTGTGTAAAATGACATTTCCCTATAATGATATTGTCCTGGAACATTTCCGCAATCCCCGTAATGTCGGCACCCTGGAAAATCCTGATGGTAAAGCCACAGAAGGCAGCCCGGCCTGCGGAGATATGGTTTCAGTCTATATTAATGTCGATCCGGAAACGAAGAAAATAACGGATATCAAGTTTGAATCCTATGGCTGTGCCTCCAATATTGCCACAGGCTCCATAATTACAGAGCTGGCGAAAGGCAAAACACTGGAAGAGGCTAAAAAAATAAGCTGGAAAGAGGCTTCCCAGGCTTTGGGAGGGCTGCCACCCATCAAGGCCCACTGCTCAGTCCTGGCGGTGGAAGGCTTAAGGGGGGCTATCCAGAATTACGAAGAAAAACATGGCCTGGAGGTCAACAGGGAAGCGACCACAGAGGAAGTCATCCGGAAAAGACTGAGAAGAGTGATGAATCCTATGAAAGGGCTGGATATGGTGGCTACAAATCTGGTCAAGGAAGTAGAAGTAAAAGACGGCGTGGTCCGGGTGGTTATTGATCTGCCCGAGAACCATCAGTTTGCAGCTTCTATCAAGGAAGAAGCCAGGGAAAGAATAGAAAATTTGTGGGATGTGAAAGAAGTATTTATTGAATTTGCCCAATAGCTGATAATAAATGCCAACTGAGCCGACTGAAGTGAGGTTATCTTTAGCCGGCTTTTTATAAGAGAGGTGTTGGCTGTGGATAAAACCAGAAATATCTCAATATCACTTGCAGTTGTCATCGCCGTTCTTGCAGCCCTGCTCTCAGGTGGTGCTGTCTATTTTTGGCAGCAGGAACTGTTACAGTCAAGTCTGCAGGTTAAGATTGCGGAAATTGAGGAGCTAAACCTGGAAGTAACAGGTTTGAAAGCTAAAATTGATGAGCTGGATAATGAATTACAAAATTTAGCACCGCAAACACCAACTCCAGCCAGCCGTGAAAAGAGGGTTATTATTCAGGAAAAAGCGGATAAGATTCTGCTAGCTTTGAAAAATAAAGACCTGGCTGAAGTAAGCAAGTATGTTCATCCCCAAAAGGGTCTGCGTTTTACTCCCTATACCTACATCAATACAGCTAAAGATCTGGTTTTTCCTGGGGCCGATCTCCCCGGTTTGTTCAGCAGCAGTACAGCCTATAATTGGGGGAAATATGACGGTTCCGGCCAACCTATCCAGTTAACCTTCAGTGAGTACCATGCGCAATTTATTTACGATAAAAATTTCCTGGCTGCCCCGCAGATTTTTTTTAATCAGGTTTTCCAGCGGGGCAATATGATCAATAATATTACCATGGCCTATCCCCAGGGCCAAGTGCTGGAGTATCATTTTCCCGGTTTTGTTCAGCAATACGAGGGTATGGACTGGGAAAGCCTGAAGCTCGTTTTTGAACAAGCCGGGACGACCTGGTATCTGGCAGGTATTATCCATGAACAATGGACAATTTAAGGGACGATTCTTAAGGAGGTGTTTTCTCTGAAAAGCAAACTGTTAATCTTCCTGACTGCATTCCTTGGTTTGACCCTAGCCCTTTCCGGATGTACAGCTGCGGATGTAAGCGGCCAGGCTGCCGACCTGATGGCCGGGGTCCAGGCCTCGGAGCGGCCGGCAGCGCCGGCTCAGCCGGATGAGCATACCCGCAAAGCGATCAGCCGTTTCTCGGCGGCCCTGTTTCAGGCCTCGGCCGACAATAAGGGTAATATCCTGATTTCGCCGGCCTCGGTCTATCTGGCCCTGGCTATGACCCTGAACGGTGCTGACGGCGAAACGAAGACAGCACTGCTGAACGTCCTGGCTGAGCAGGGGCTGACTGTCGATATGATCAACCAAGGCTGCCGTGACTGGATAACCCTGCTGACCACGACGGGCAGCAAGACGACCCTGGCGATTGCCAATTCCATCTGGTATGATCAGAATTTCGTGCCCAATAAACCTTTCCTCCAAACTAATGCCGACTATTATGCTGCCGGAGTGCGTAAACTTGATTTTCAAGATCAAGGTGCGCCGGCTCTAATTAACGATTGGGTTAAAGAGGCCACCCAGGGCACGATCGACAAAATTGTCGAGTCCATCAATCCGGATATTGTCATGTACCTGATCAATGCCGTCTATTTCAAGTCCGACTGGCAGACACCTTTTGATCAGAATGAAACCCGTAATCAGACCTTTAATACGCCGAACGGAGCTGTGGAGACAGCGTTCCTGCACCGGATCGGTAAGATGGACTATTTCTCAGGTCATGATGCCAGCGGGATCGTGCTCCCCTACGACGACGGACAGTATGCTTACTTTGCTTTGCTGCCGGATAGCCAGATGACTCCGCGGGAATGGCTGGCCAAGCAGGAACAGGTTTCCCTGTTCGACAATATTGCCGGGATGATAGCCCAGAAGGCCGATTTTACAGTTGAGCTTGCCCTGCCGAAGTTCGAGTCGCGTTACGAGGATAGTCTGCGCAATGAGCTGATCCAGCTGGGTCTGGAAATTGCCTTTGATCCTAACCTTGCCGACTTTTCGCAAATGAATGAACAGCATACCAAGGATCTATTCATCAGCGAGGTCAAGCACAAGACATTTGTCCGGGTCGACGAGAAAGGCACCGAAGCTGCGGCCGTGACCTCTGTCGAGGTAAGCATGACGGCTATGCCGATGTTTGATAAGCAGCTGACTTTTGATCGCCCGTTTCTTTACGGTATTATGGATCTTGAGACCGGCACGCCCCTTTTCCTCGGCATCATGGAGGATCCCTCATAACCATCGTCGGAGCTGAAAAGAGCATTTGCCTCCCAGACCGGGAGCATACCTTTGGTAAAAACTTGTATTCGTTATTTTGGATTCGGATACAATGTTGTCGCGATAATAAGGAGACAGGGGATTTTTGCATGTAAAAAACTGCTTAGGCTATTTGGGTTTGGACTTTGATTAGAAATGGGGTGATACAATGGAAAATTTACATGTTAGCATTAAATTTTTGAATCACAGCTGCTTTATAGCAGAGACAGATAAGCACTTGTTGATCTTTGATTATTATCAGGGAAAGGTCGATTTGAATGATAAAAAAATTTATATATTTTCTTCCCATATTCATGCTGACCATTACAACCCTGAAATTTTCGATTGGCAGAAAATGCGGCCGCATATCCAATATATTTTGAGTTATGATATTTGTGGTGAGACTGGTATTTCTCAGGCAAAAAGCAACATTACCTGTATTTCTCCTTATGAGGAAAAACTGATTAATGATATCAAAGTGAAAGCATATAGTTCCACTGACGAGGGGGTAGCATTTTTAGTCCAATGCGAGGGGATAAACATGTTTCACGCCGGAGATCTGAATTGGTGGTCCTGGCCGGATGACATCCCAGCGGAAATAGAAAAAGCAGAGAAATGCTTCAAGGAAGAAATAGCAAAAATTAAAGGTCAACAGATAGACATTGCTTTTTTTCCGGTTGATCCGCGCCTGAAGCAAAATTATGGTTTGGGGGCAGAATACTTTATCAATGAAATCAAACCCCGTTATCTTATACCCATACACTTTTGGGATGATTACGAGTCAATCGAGCAATTTAGAGTTACAATGAAGGCTTCCCCTACTCAGGTTATTGAACTTACCCATAGGGGGCAGGAGATCATTCTCTAATTTACCAGCTTAACTCTGAAAGGTTCAGCAAGGAGCGTCCTATTTTCTATGAAACAAAATCTTATTATGGTAAGATTTTATTTGCTGGATATTCTTTCTCAAAAGGTCGTTTTTTATTTTTAGGTAATATTTAGCACCTTGCAGGCTGGGTGAAGAAGAATAGGGGGAGAAAAATGAAAATCTCTGCTAAATTGACCTTGTTGACCTTGATATTGACTTTAGTCGTACTGCTGTTAACCACGTCCTTTGTCAGTACAGCAATAGCCACTCCTGAATCTACTGAGGTCACCCGACTATATGGCCAGGACCGTTATGTAACCGCCACAAAGATTGCTGATGCTTTAGCAGCCCAAATTAATTTGAATTTGGGTTCGGGTGACAAATTTGATAATGTTGTTTTAGCTTCAGGAAATAACTATCCGGATGCTTTATCAGGAGCACCCCTGGCAAAATCATTAAAAGCGCCGATTCTTTTGCTTAATAAAACTTCGGAAGACAGCCAGACAACCTGGAACTATCTTGAATCTCATGTGCGAAAATCCGGTAAAATAATCCTTTTGGGTGGAACTGGTGTAATTCCAGAGTCGTTTAAAAAGCAACTGCTTAAAATGGGGTTTTCTTCAGAAAACATTTATCAGTACGGTGGCAAGGACCGCAATGAAACATCCTTAATTATTGCCAAAGCTTTGAGCAGCAAACCATACCTGGTTACCCTTGTCAGTAGTGTAAACTTTTATGATGCAATGAGTGTAGCAACATTGAGTGCTGCAAACAGAGCTCCTATTCTGCTGGTTTCTCCAACAGGATTAACTGCGGAACAAAAGCAATACCTGGATAAAGCAGTTTCCGAAGATTGCGCTGTCGACGTTTTTGGAGAGATCACAAATACAATTGCCGGACGAAACATCAGAGACAATTACCCTGATGCCCATTTGTTCAATCTTCTTGGGAATCAGATCTTTCATACAAACGAATTGAACCGCTATGCCAGCAATTCCTTGTGGGCTCATCTTACAGTTTCTGTTTGCCCTTCGCCGGTAATTTATCTGGCTACGGGTGAGGATTATCCCGATGCACTTACCGGAGCTGTTTATGCCAGTGGCCGGTATGCAGGATATTATCCTGGTTATATTTTACTGACAAAACCTGATGAGCTGCCGGCAGAAACAATCCATGTCTTGAATCATATGGCATATTATGCAAAATTAGCGAGCACCAGCGCTGACGACAAATCAATAACCTTAGATCCGATCGTCTATCCCAAAGTTATTATTTTCGGAGGGCCTGGAGCAGTCAGTTATAAAGTTGGCAGTCAGGTTCAGAGTATTCTTAACAGCCCGGGAGTTCCAAAGGAAGTGAGTGAACCGTAAGCTAAATTATTTTCAGTTATAAAACAGAGCGAAGAAACAAGATTTTCCTCTGTTTTTAACCTGAAAAACGAGTAGATTTACTGAGCTGGTACTTTAGTCACAAAGAAAATGGGATCTCGAGATTCTAATTGTGACTTGCTGTATATGTTCGGAAAATATATGATAAATATGGGTGAAGAACAGCGAAGTTAATAAGATATTTGTCGATAATAGCACACCTGCCGAAAGGCTGGGCCGCAAAGTCATGGATCTAAAGCAATTTTGCCAGGATTGCCAGACTGCCGAAACATAGATGAGAAAAACAGGCATCTATGATTCATTTATGATTCAAAAATGCTTGTTTTTGTATTTTCAGGGAAAAAATACAAAAAAATTGGAGGGATAGTATTGAAAACATGGTTGTTGAATGGAACTGTAACATTGGCTGCTATGTCCGTGCTTATTTGTGCATTGCCGTTCCAGGCTATGGCAAATACAGAGAATAATTATTGGGCGAAGAATAGTCAGGATATACATTTCACTATGCATCACACTATCTGGTATCATGCTATTGCCCGCCAGGGAGATCAAAATACTGTAAGCAGCAATGATAATGTTGCTGTCAGCCAAGTAAATCGAGTTTCTGAAAACAGCGGATATAATGTTGCTGTCAGCGATGGATTTCAGAAAGTATTACCACTGGAAACAATCGATCCTTTACATAAATTAGGTTACACAAAAGAAAAGTATGCCTTAGTCTTTGGAAGTGTGGAAAATAGTGTATATCAAAGCGCTGCTGAAGCGGCAGCAAATATGGTCAGCATTACAATCGATGTATGGCAGCTGCAAGCAAGCGGAGAAAAATACGCTGCTAAACGCACCTTAACAGTAAACAAGGCGGTTGCAGATGAGGTTAAGGCAATCTTCCAGGAAATATTTGAAGGCCCGGAGAAATTTCCGATTAAATGTGTGGGCGGCTACGCTTGGCGGCCAGAAAATACCTCGGAGCACAGGTGGGGCCTGGCAATTGATATTAACTGGAATGAAAATTATATGATAACCAGCAGCGGCGTGATCGTTGCAGGTTCATTCTGGGATCCGGGGAAGAGTCCTTATTCCATACCTCTGACAGGAGATGTTGTGACAGCATTTAACAAGCATGGGTTTACATGGGGCGGAAACGCTTGGAGATCGTCTAATGATTATATGCACTTTTCATATTTGGGCAGGTAATATTGTCAACTCAGCTTAAGTAAGTAAGAACATCCGATTATTTGATCATCTCTTTTTTCAAATACAAGACATTACCCAATAATTTATACAATAATTTTTCTGTTTTAGAGTAAATCAGGCATCGCTTCAGGCGATGCTTTTTTTTCAAATAAATGCTACTGGCAGCTGTAACGAGGTTGTGGTAAACTAGATAACGGTTACTCAGGTACAATATGCTGCTTCAGCGGACCCGACTGCCGCCTTTACAATTGCTGAAACATCAGTCGATGTCCGCACGCTGCCAAGTTCACAGATCAATTTGCCAATGGACTGATATTATGGGCATGGGCTATGACTATGAAAAAATAGAAATTAGGGAGAGTGTTATGAGAAAAATTTTCAAATTATGTCTTGTGCTGCTGGTTGTATTAATTTTTGCTGCGGGTTGCGGGGCCGCAAAGGAATCCGAAGGGAAAAACTTTGCAGTTATTACTGATCACATGGAAAGGGAAGTTATTATTTCAACTGACCCGCAAAGGATTATTTCCCTTTCCCCCAGTAATACTGAAATCGCTTTTGCTCTTGGCCTGGGTGACAGAATGGTTGGGGTTACCGATTATTGCAATTATCCGGAGGAAGCCTTGGAAGTAGCAAAAATCGGCGGATTTTCCAAACCTAACATGGAAGCAGTTCTGGCCCTGGAACCGGATCTGGTCTTGGCCGGCAACAAGCACGAAGAACAGGTCAAGAAGCTGGAAGAAATGAACATCCCTGTTTTGGTTCTCATTCCCGAGTCAATGGATGAGGTCTTTGAAGCCATGACAATGGTGGCAAAAGCTGCTGGGAAAAGCCAGGAAGCAGATACCCTTATAACCGACTTGAAGAACAGATTGAAAACGATAGAATCCAAGGTGAGTTCTATCCAGGAACAGGACAGGGTCAGAGTCTATTATGAGGTATCTTCCGATCCTCTGATGAGTGCCGGCTCAGCTTCAGTTATCAATGAAGTCATCTCTCTTGCCGGAGGAAAAAATATCTTTGCCGACTTGGCCGAAAGGTACCCAAAGATCAGTCAGGAAGTGCTGATCGAAAGAAATCCCCAGTTTATACTCTACCCTGGAAGTCATGGATCGGAAGGATTTAATCCGAAAGAAATAGCAGCCAGACCAATGTGGAATAACATTACGGCTGTTAAAGAAAATAAACTCTTCAACGTCAATGCCGATACCATATCCCGGCCCGGTCCTCGTTTAATTGAGGCTGTGGAAAAATTGGCTGCCATGTTTTACCCGGAAATGTTCCCCAAGGATAATGGGTGATAGGAGCTGTCGAGGATTATGCCGCTCAAAGGATCGGGAAAGAAAAAAATAGCAAGGATAAGAAGAGGAACACTCTTTTTATCCTTAATCCTGTTATTATTGGCGACAGTCTTTGCAGCAATTGTCCTGGGAGCTGCTTCAATCCCTTTAAAATCAGCCCTGGCTGTATTGCTCTCACCCTTTACAGGCCTGAACGGCTTATTTAAGGGAGTTGAAGTAACCGAAGTTCAGCGGGGCATAATTTTGCAGCTGCGGCTGCCCCGGGTTATCCAGGCAGCCATTGTCGGGGCTTCCTTATCCCTGGCCGGAGCGGTTTATCAGGGCCTTTTTCGGAACCCCATGGCTGATCCATACGTTTTGGGTGTTTCTTCCGGTGCTGCCCTGGGTGCTGTAGCGGCCATGCTGACAGGAGGCACCCTGCTTTTTGCCGGGTTTACAGCGGTTCCTCTTTTTGCTTTTATCGGTGGGACATCAACGATTGCTCTGGTTTATTATATGTCCCGTGTCGGGAAATTTGTGCCTGTGATGACCTTGCTCTTGTCAGGTATCGCTGTCAGTGCTTTCCTTTCGGCTATAGTATCCCTGCTAACTTATTTTGCCGGAGAAAATTTGCACCAGGTCGTTTTTTGGATGATGGGTGGGGTCAGCGGAGCCAACTGGTCCAGGGTAGTAGCGATGTTACCCTATGCTTTAATCGGTTTCTGCTGTATCTATTATTATGCCAGAGAGTTAAATGTTTTGCTCCTGGGTGAAGAAACAGCGCGGCATTTAGGAGTCAATACTGAAAGGGTAAAGATAATAATATTGGCAGCAGCTTCACTGCTTGTGGCAGCAGCTGTGTCTACCTCTGGAATTATTGGCTTTGTCGGATTAGTCGTTCCTCATTTAATACGAATAGCAGTAGGTCCCGACCACCGCGTTTTGCTTCCAGCCTCAGCCCTGCTGGGGGCAATTCTTCTGATTGCTGCTGACACATTGGCCCGCAATATTATTGCTCCGGCAGAGCTTCCGGTAGGTATTATTACATCGATGGTCGGAGCTCCAATGTTTATTTATCTTTTGAAGAAAAGGAAAAAACTGCGCTACTTCAATACAGGTGGTTAGGAGATACAAATGAGTTTAAACTTGAAGGTTCATGGACTGAGCATCGAATATGATTCTGCAGCGATCCTGGACGGTATTAATTTCGAATTGCAGGGGGGAGAGATGGTGGCTCTTTTGGGACCCAACGGAGCCGGAAAATCCACTCTTCTGCGCTGTATCAGCAAAGCTCTGGAGCCCACCAAAGGAACTGTCTTTTTTAACGGCCGCGAAGCCGGCAGTCTGACTGCCGGGGAATTAGCTCGCCAGTTAGCAGTAGTTCCTCAGGATACGGGGGTAGATTTTGACTTTACGGTGGAAGAAGTCATCCGGATGGGCAGATTTCCGTACTATAAAGGTTCTCGCAAGAATAAAATCAATCATGAGGCGATTGTGCATACCGCTATGGAAATCACCGGCATATTGCCGCTGAGGCACCGCTCTGCTGCCACATTAAGCGGCGGAGAAAGACAGCGCATGGTTTTTGCCAGAGCCCTCTGCCAGGAACCTGAACTCCTTCTGCTGGATGAGCCAACGGCCAATTTGGATATTGGTTACCAGTGGGAGTTGCTGGATATAGTTCAAAGACTGAACCGGGAAAAAGGAGTAACAGTCATTGCGGCAATTCATGATTTAAACCTGGCTACCTTGTTTTTCCGGCAGTTTATACTCTTAGCCGATGGCAAGGTACTGGCCTTTGGCAGTGCTGATGAAGTTCTGACAGAAGAGAATATTTTGGCCTCTTATGGAGTGCAGGCTTCCATTTTTCGTCATCCCCTTCACGGGCGCCTGCAAGTCAGTGTTGGTAAAGACAGCATGAGTCCCCTGCAAAAAAAGGGGAGAGGCAGAGAAAAAAGAGTTCACGTCATTGGTGGCGGCCAAGAGGCTTTGCCGGTTTTGGAAGCGCTTTGGGAAAAAGGATACTCTTTATCCCTGGGACCTGTAAGCAGAGAAGACAGTGGTTACAATTTTGCACACTTTTCCGATATACCGGTTATTGAAAATCCGCCTTTTTCAAGTATCAGTGATGAAACATACCAAGAACATCTTAAACTTATGCATGAGTCGAAGTGGATTGTCTTACCACCTATTTCTTTTGGAGAAGGAAATTTACGCAACCTGGAAGCTATGGCAGATGCTATTGCCCAAGGAATTCCGGGGATCGTTTTTGGAGATAAAGTTGAAGAAAGAGATTTTACCGGCGGGAAAGCAGTCGGCATTCTGGAACGGTTTAAGGAACAAGGCGTCCTTTTTGTTAATAATACCGAAGAGGTTCTTGACTGCCTGAAAAATAATGAATAAAAACAAACTGATATCAATTGCCAGCACTGAATACAGGCATCGCTTTACGGGCGGTGTTTTTCCGTTTTTACCCTATCGTTAGAAACACTGATCTTGGGCAATACTCCTGTCTGTTGTTAGAGAGTACAGGCATTGCTGGAGTAGTGAGGAATCGTTAAAAATATGGAACAGGTATTATTTATGTTTTCAAGGAGGGGCAGGAGGTAAGCTCTGATTTAGCGAAAGACTATAAGTGAAAGTGAAAACAGGACATGATGAAAAGATCACTATAAGTAACAGCCAGCCTTGGCTGTGGAAGTTGAACTGATGGGCGAGTGGAGATTGAATCATAAGTTGAATTTAATTAGTACTCTTGCAATAGATTAATGATGGGGGTGGAAAGATTGATGATAATTGGTATTGCCGGGGGTTCGGGAGCAGGCAAGACAACTGTGGCCCGTAATATAGCCGAAAGGCTGGGCAGAGAAAATGTAGACTACCTGTCGCAGGACTGGTACTATCTGGATCGTTCTTACTTGTCCCTGAAAGAGCGGGAAAAGCTGAACCTGGACCACCCGAATGCTTTTGATAGTCGATTATTAACATCTCACTTAAATCAGCTGCGCCAGGGATTCCCTATCGAGGTCCCAATCTATGATTACAGTATTCATAACCGCACAGCAAAGACCATGCCTATGTCGCCCAAATCGGTAGCCATATTGGAAGGTATCCTGGTCCTGGCAATAGCAGAACTGCGCTCGATTTTAGATTTTAAGGTTTTTGTGGATGCAGATCCGGATATCCGTTTGATACGCCGCCTGGAAAGAGACATAAAAGAACGCGGCAGCACTCTGGAAAGTACAATTGAACGTTATCTGTCCACGGTCAAGCCGATGCATGACGCTTTCGTGGAACCTTCCAAAAGGTATGCGGACATCATCGTGCCGCGAGGCGGGCAAAATGAAATTGCCACCAATCTGCTCGTTGATTTTGTTGAACATTATGCTGTTCACCGCATCAAGTGAATGTTATTGGCTATACTATTCAAGTCTCGGCTCAGTTGGGAGAATTGAAAAATAAGGTATAGGGAAAGCGCCAGAAAGAGAAATTTACTGTATTCAAGTACTTATAGGATTATCTTGGTATATAATAATTAAAAAAAATAAAAAACTAACATCGAATGCCGTATTAATGTCAGCCGTAGTTTAGCTGTCTGTAAATAATTGAGTATTACGGAGAAAACCATGCAAGATAGCGGTTCCTTAAAACAAAAAACGATGTCCGGGATATTCTGGAGTTTTTTTGATATATTTGCCAAACAGGGGCTTAATTTTATCATTCAGATTGTTCTGGCCAGGTTATTGATGCCCAAAGATTTTGGGATAATCGGGATGATCATAGTTTTCATTAATCTTTCCCAAATAGTTGTCAATAGTGGTTTCAGTAATGCTTTGATCAGGGAAAAAGAAGTTGGCCAGGAAGAATATTCAACAGTTTTTTTCTTTAATATCGCAATGGCTTTGGCCATGTATCTGGTTTTATTTTTATCAGCCGGAGCAATCAGCCGGTTTTTTAATGAATCTCAGTTAATTTTAATATTAAGGGTTCTGGGTTTAGTCCTGATATTTGATTCGATCAGTTTAATCCAGATTACGGTTTTGACCAGAAAAGTTAATTTCAAAACTCAAAGCAAAATCAGTATTATTTCAGCGATTATCTCGGGAACCTGTGGGATTACGATGGCCTATCTGGGGTATGGGGTCTGGAGTCTGGTTATTAGAACCTTAATGATGCAATTTACCCAAACCCTGCTTTTATGTTTCATTATCAAATGGAGACCTGTCCTGGTATTCAAATGGGCTGCTTTTAAACGCTTGTTTAATTTTGGCTGGAAATTGCTGGTTTCCGGCTTGCTGAGTACACTCTATGGCAATGTTTATTATTTGATTATCGGCAGAATGTTCTCAGCGATTGAGCTGGGTTATTATACTAATACCCAGAAACTGATTGATACAGTTATTCAATCAACTACTTCAGCGATTAACCGGGTGAGTTATCCGGTCCTGAGCAGTATAAAGGAGGATCAGGACAGACTTAAACAGGGCTATCGAAGAATAATTAAAAATGCTCTTTTCATTACCTTTCCGATAATGTTTGGCTTGGCAGCTACGGCAGATTCCCTGATTTTGTCCTTATTCGGGGAAAAGTGGCTGCCCTCGGTTATTTATTTCCGGATAATATGCCTTTCTGTGATGTTATATCCGTTGGATGCGTTTAATTTGAACATCTTGCAGGTTAAGGGAAGATCAGATTTATTTTTGAGGTTAAGCATAATCAAAAAAATAATTGGCCTGACAGTCATTGGTCTGGTGATATATTTCCAGCTGGGGATTATCGGGCTGCTTTGGGCAGCTGTCCTTGATTCTTACATATGCTATTTTATCAATTCTTATTATTCGGCAAGGCTGTTATCCTATTCAACCAAAGAACAAGTAAGAGACATTCAGCCGATCTTTTTAATTTCTCTTCTGATGAGCGTTATTGTCTACTTCAGCGGTTTGTATCTTCCCTTTGCCAACATGATAAACTTGCTGTGTCAAATAATCATTGGCTTTCTTATTTATTTCGGGGTGTGCAGAATTGTCGGAATTGAAGAATTAAAAACAATCAATGATTTCACTAAATTATTAAAAAAAGCTGTTCCCAGGAAAAATAGAAAAAGGAAAAGGCAGAGAAGAATAGTTTTTGATCTTTCACAACGTATCAAAAGAGTTTTTAGGGAGGAAGGATTCAGGGGAATTATCCTCAAGCTGAGAACTAGTTTAAGTATTGGTGGTTGGAGAAAAGATCTTCGGTTTTTTAACAGGCTTTTTAAATTCCGGGCTTGGAAAAAGGCTATTAAAACCGGGGAGACTCTGCTTGAATATAATTCAATTGATCCGGAATTTCGCCGCAAACTAGCGATTTGCTACTGGTATGCGCAGCAATATGGTCCTGCGCGTAAAAATATGCGGTTTGCCCTGGAATTGAAACTGAAATCCAAACAGGAACTGGAGTCTATAATCCGGTCAATTCAACTGGCTATAGTCCTGAATCCGTTTGCCCTGGTATTGAAACTGAAATCCAGACAGGAACTGGAACGCATTATTCAGTCAATTCGACAGGCTATAGCTCTGAATCCGGATAAAATCAAATCAGAGTATTTTTATTTGGGAGGGGAAATAAACCTTGGTTTTATAGAACATATTTATCCTGTCCAAGAGGGAGAGAAACGTTATCTTACGAAAATAATTGCCGGCAAAGCAGCAATTGCCAAAGAAAAGAAATTTTATACGGAAATTTGTCAAAGGCATTCGCTTCTGAGAGAGATAACACCGGAACTCATCAATATTATCGATCTTCCTGCCCGGGGATTATGTTTTATTACTTTCAGCAAAATTAAGGGCAGGGCCCCGTCAGCGGGTGAATTTCGGGAGATCATCAGAATTGTCAAGCTGATGGAAACGGTCAGGTATGCCGGAGTCATCGACCTGCTGCCTGCAGATAAGACCATAAAGAAAAACTGCCTGGGAGATCATCCCAATTTGCCGTTTGTCAAGTTTAACGGCATCTTTGCAACTATTCATCAGGAACAAAGTAATCGTGAGGTTTTCCGTTGGTTAAAAGGCAGAATCGAACAACTGAGCTGCTCCCCGGAAGTTTGCCAGCTGATTAGAAAACTGGAATATATAATCCTCAATTTAAAGATGTACCAAAAAATTGTACCGAAAGATTATTATGTTTTTTTACATAATGATTTTCATAAAAGTAATATATTACTTGAAGATTCCAGTAAACGATTTTATATCATCGATTGGGAAAAGTATGGTGTTGGCCCGGCGGGTTATGATCTGATTCGATTTTTTCAGGATTATGATCTTACATTTAACGAAATCAGAGAAGTCTATCTGCAGGATTTGGCGGAAACAAATCAGCTTGATCTGCTTAATCAACTGTTTTTTGTCTATCCCTTAATTATTTCTTATTTCACTGAGCCGATTGGCAAAGGTCTGGATATGTTAAGTGAGGATTATGTTAAGCCTGCAGTGGAATATATCGAGTATCTCACCGTAAGAATCAAACAATTAAGCAGATGAATTGAATATAACCGTATCGTCACGCTGTATTTGAACGATCACCGTAAAATATATAATTAAAAGGTAATAAATTACTGATGAGATAAAGATACTATAAACAGATTCAGCGACATAATGGAGAAATAGGCATAACAAAGGATTTTATTTATTAAATCCTTTGTTATGCCTATTCGGTCTATGGAATCGTTGCGCAGAAAATATATTATTACTGAACGTCTTTTATTAAGTTCCCTCTCTTTCTGTGACAGGGGACTGTTCTCTTTTTATCCGATATGGATTGTGTATTTAAATATGAATAATATGGGGATTTTTCTCTTTTTTCGTAGAGATGGGCTCCGTGATTAAAAACAAGAATAAACATAAACAGAAACAATGCAATACACGCAAACATCATATTGATCACTCACTCTCTTTAGCATTCCCTGACTTCAGTATAGTATATCCAGAAAATACTAAAACAGCCAAAATTCCTGAATTAGTGGGACATTAGTCCTGAATTAAAATAACTTAAGTGTCTCAAATGGACGGAAATAACTTCGAATAGCATAACTCTAAAAAAGCGTCTCCCTCAAGGCAAAATTTGCTCTCGGGAAACGCCTGCTTTTTTTTATAATATGAAGATCATCCCAACTTCATTTTCTTCAAAATCATCTGCTCCCGCAAAGCCCAGACCCAGGAAGCGCGGTTGTTCGCCTTGTCCGGTTTGGCCAGAGCAAAGTCTCGGAGGCCAAAGGCGGCCATTTGCCTCAGTCTTAAAAAGCCAGGCAAGTGTAACAGCTTTTGTGGATATTTCAAAATGCCGGTGCTAACGGCCGCCAGATGGTCTTGTTGAACATACCATTTCTGGGTCCTGATAGTCTGATAAACTGCCAAAAGAAATCCAGCCAGAAAAACATAGGGGAGCAGATAACCATACAGATCAAGAGCCGGGAGCGTTCTGGCCCACAGCTGCTCGGGCAGGGGACCGAGGTAATTTACCAGGAAGTGATCCCACATGGCCCAGAGCAGAATGGTCAGGGGCAGCAGCCACCAAAGTTTGAATTTTTGGCGGATAAACAAGCCCAGACCCAGGGCCAGTCCTACACAGGCAGTCATTTCGGCGTGACCGAACCAGACAGTGGGGACCCCATACATATCACTGGCAATCATATTGGGATAAAGATAAAGGGAGCCGAGATGGGGAGAGGCAACCCAGGAAACCCTGTCCGGGCCCAAAGGGGCCCAATAGTTATTTGTTGCCCTGAACAAGTTTTCTATGAAATCGAATCCGGCGCCACTGGCTGCAGCCAGGAGCATGGCATCCAAAGGTCCGGTAATACGGCGCCAGGCTAAATTCCTGCCCAGACCGAGAAACAGCAGTACAGGAAGGATCTTGAAAATTTCTTCAGTTAGCGGGGCCACGACTGGGGCCATCAAATCAACACCACCAAGTACCTCATCAGAGGTCAGAAAATAATAAATTGGGGTACTGCTCAGCAGGTTATACAAAAGATACTGCGCCAGAAAGGTGACCGCTGGGACAATACTCATGCCAAGCAAAAAGAATTGCCAGGTCAGTTTCAGGGGTACGGCTCGCCAGGGTATTGTAACGATCAAGAGCTGTAAAAGAAATATGACAGGCCAATAAGCTGCCCAGACAATACCTTTGGGACTGATGTCAGACAGCCACAGCATAATCAAAGCGCTTAAAGCGAATACAACTGAAAGCAGATTCCTTACCTTTAATCTTTTTATTAGAGCAGAGAACTGCAATTCTGCCACCCTCCTCAATCCAATTTTCTGTTATTTATGGCCTAAGTCCAGCATGTCGTTGACCATGGGGTTCATCCTGTCTCCCAGACCGGGTAAAAGTGTGTCATAGATATTTTTAGCCGCAGCGCGATTGGCGGTTTCGGGACTGCCTGCGGCAGCAATATCTTTAAGATAGCCGGCTGTATCGATTAAGCCTGGTCCGGCAACTGTGGGAGGGGTGATCGGAAGCATATTCTGCAGGGCTCCCCAGGCAGCGGCCCAGAGAGTAGTGCCCAGAGCGGCGCGTTGGCTGGAGGTAGAATTGCGGGCGTTATCGCTGAGGCTATGAAGTAATAATTCCGGACAGCTGATTAGCCCGCTGTCCTTTAGAAGGGAATAAAGTGAGTCGTGCATAAAGCCATTCCTCCTTTCAGCAATCGTCTCTCCTCATTTTACCAGATTTTATCTTTACTTTGCTATAATTGCTATAATTAAAGGAGGGTAAGGGCTGCTTCTATTCCCAGTTATTTATGGTAAAATATCAGAGTAAGCACCAAAATCGGTAAAATTATTATAAGCAGTTAGGCAAAGGGAGGACGAGAAAAATGGAAAAGCCTAAAAATGTAATTGTCTGGATTACCGCCGTTATTCTGGCTCTAGGTGTATTTGCCTCAGCTTCCATTGTCACTTATGGTTTGATTAAAACCAGGCTCGTGCCCAATACAGTTACAGTAACCGGATCAGCCAAAAAGCAAATCAAGTCGGATTATGTGATCTGGAGAGCCTCCTTCAGCAGACAGGCAGCCAATATTTCGGATACCTATGAAGCTCTGCAAAGTGATCTCGGTAAGGTTAAGCAATACTTGGCCGATAATGGCTTAACGGAGAAAGATTATACCGTATTTTCGGTTACAACCAATGTTATTAATACAATTCTGCCCAATGGTACCTATTCCAATATTATCGAGGCTTACAGACTGACCCAGGATGTGGAGGTGCGTTCAAGCGATGTCGATAAAATCACGGTTATTTCCAGAGAGTCAACCAAACTAATCCGGGACGGGGTCGAATTACAGTCCATGCCTCCCAGCTATTATTATACAAAAATAGCCGATTTAAAAGTCGATATGCTGGCACTTGCTACCCAGGATGCCAAAATCAGGGCCGAAAAAATAGCAGAAAATTCCGGGGCGAAACTTGGCCGGCTGAGAACAGCCAAAATGGGGGTTTTCCAGATAACTCCTCTTAACTCGGAAGAAATATCAGATTATGGCATTAACGATACCACATCGATCGATAAAGAAATCATGGCTGTGATGAATTGTGTATTCACTGCAGAACGATAACCTTTTTGCGACTCCATTCGCTATCACCCTGACAATGTATCGCACGTGATACAGATATTAAATATCAAGGGTAATTTGGTATTGAGCGACATCTGCTGAATATTTATTTTTGGGGGTGGAAGAAATTAAATTAGTCAAAGAAACAGATTTACCGGGTATTGGCAAGAAGTTTCAACTGAATGCCCGTTCGGGAGATAAGGTTGTATTGGTAGTACATGATGACGGCCGGCGGGAAATTTTTCATTACGACAATGAAGATCCTGAAGAATCGATTTCGATGGTGACCCTGGATGATGAGGAGTCGCGCTGTATTGCTGGTATTCTTGGCGGGATGATCTACCGGCCAAAAGCAGTGGAAACCGTAGAGGTAGCCTTGGGAGAAGTGGTGCTGGAATGGTATAAGATCGAAGCCGATGCCTATGCAGTAAATAAATCAATAGGGGAGATGCAGGTCCGAAAACGTACCGGGGGTACAATCATTGCAGTGATTGAGAAGGACGGATGCAGAACTATTAATCCCCTTCCTGATATTGTTATCCATAATGGTGCAACTCTGATTATCCTTGGAGAAAAGGAGCAGGTGAAAGCCTGTAAACGGCTATTATTTAATGGGAGTCTGGAATAATGCATCTGATTCTGGAAGTAGGGCTTGTATTCGCAATGATTGCTGGAGCAGGCCTACTGTCTAACAAATTACGGATTTCCATTGTCCCGATACTGATTCTGGCCGGTATAGTGGTTGGACCTCAGGTCCCGCAGATTGGGGTCTTTGACTTCAGATTTATCCAGAGTACTCCCCTGATTGAATTTATGGGTCGTTTAGGGATCTTGTTTCTCTTGTTTTCTCTGGGATTGGAGTTTTCGGTTAAACGGCTGTTCTCTGCCGGACCGGCGATTCTCCGGACCGGGGTAATTTACATGTTCATTAATTTTTCCGTTGCCCTCGTCTTTCCCCTGCTGCTGGGCTGGCCCTTAAAGGAAATTTTGTTAACAGCCGGCATTATGACAATATCCTCCAGTGCTATTGTGGCTAAAGTTATTGTTGACTTGAAGAGGACTGCTAACGAGGAAACCGAGATTATTCTTGGCTTGATGATGTTTCAGGATGTCTTTGTAGCCATCTATTTTTCCGTCGTTTCCGGAATTGTTCTGGCTGGTTCCGCTACAACTTTGGCTACAATAACTACGGTCCTTATAGCTCTGGGATTTATGGGCGGCGTTTTATTTTTTGGACATAAGCTGGTCCCCTTGCTGAACCGTTTACTGGATATCCCTTCCGATGAAACGTTTTTGCTGGTTATTTTTGCTTCCTTAACTCTGACGGCAGGTTTTTCCGAGTTTCTTAATGTGGCCGAAGCCATCGGTGCTTTGCTGATTGGTTTAGTTTTGGCCGAAACGGAGCATAGTGATCGGATTGAACATTTGATTGTGTCCTTCCGGGATTTTTTCGGAGCCTTGTTTTTCTTCAGTTTTGGTCTGAGCATCGATCCCTTTGCTTTGGGGGGTGCAGTCTGGCCGGTTCTGGGCGCTGTCGGCTTAACTTTTGTGGGTAATATTGTTTCAGGGTTATGGGCTGGAAGAAAAGCCAATTTATCTTACCGGGCTTCCCTGAATATTGGTCTGACAATTATTTCCCGGGGTGAATTTTCAATTGTCTTGGCAAATATGGCAAAAACAGGCGGCTTATTACTAGTTGTGCAGCCCTTTGCCGTGCTTTATGTCCTTCTTCTTGCCATCCTGGGGCCGCTGCTAACTAAAGAGTCCCGCTGGGTTTACAACCGCTTGCGACCTCTCTTCAGATGGCCGGAATTGAAAGCCAAAAGAAAGCATAAAAGCGAAGCCCCCAAGCAGGATATCAGCTATCCCGGTTAAAGTACTTGCTGAAAACAATCTATCAGGTAAAGACAATTGCGGCAAATCAGAAAAGCTTAGCAGAAACTGGCAGCACCGGTTTCAAAGGAGTATGTTGATGACCGATAAGATTAAAGTGCTTCTGAAAAAATGAGCCAGGTATCATTACCGGTGCTTCTGATGATGATTATCCTGTTTGTTGGAAATAACAAGAAAATCATAGGGGAATACGTAAATAAGTTTTAAAGACATTTCTGCACAATATTTATTGTATAATAAATCGCAAAATAAGGAAAAAGGGAGATGTCCTTTGCACGAACCAGACAGCATTGATATCGAAAATAAAAAAAATATTGCCAAAATCGTTATTACAGGCGGACCCTGTGCCGGGAAATCTACGGCAATCAGCAGAATTGAAGAAAAATTATCCCAAAAAGGATATAAGGTGCTGGTGATAAATGAAACAGCAACAGAGATCATAACCGGTGGAATTTTTTGGGGAGAGAAGGGACTTAATTCTTTTGATTTTCATTCCCTGATTCTTAAGCTGCAGATAAAAAAAGAGGAGATCTTTGCGGATGCTGCTTTAAAAATGCCCTGTGAGAATATCGTTATTCTATACGACAGGGGCGCAATTGATGTCAAAGCATATAGTGGCAAAGAGAGATTTACCAGGATTCTAGACTCCCTGGCTCTCAGCGAAATATCTCTCAGAGACAGCTATGATGCTGTTTTTCATTTAAAAACTGCTGCCGCCGGAGCAGAGGAGTTTTATACTCTGGAAAATAACGTGGCTCGTTCAGAGACACCTCAAGAAGCCCGGGAAATTGATCTGGCAACAATTAATGCCTGGACCGGGCACTCCAACTTGCGGATTATCGATAATAGTACCGATTTCAACCTTAAGATAAATCGTTTGCTGGTTGAGATTTTCTGTTTCTTAGGTTTGCCTGCCACAATTGAAATTGAACGAGAGTATCTGACGAAAATGCCTGATATTGAACAGCTGATAAAACGATATAATGCTGAAAAAATTAATATTATTCAAACTTATTTAATATCAGCCGATAAAGATGAAGAGAAGCGAATAAGACAAAGAGGCAGGGAGGGGGAGTATTCCTATTTTCTGACTAATAAAAGAATAATTAACAATATATCAAGAGTAGAGACGGAAAAAAGAATATCATTTGAGGAATATTCAGACTTGCTTATGACTGCTGATACTTCTCTCAATCAAATTAAGAAAGAACGCTATTGCTTTGTCTATAATAATATCTATTTTGAACTCGATGTTTATCCCTTCTGGAGTGATTATGCAATCCTGGAAGTTGAACTTACCACTGAAAATCAAAAAGTTGATTTTCCTCCTTTCCTGACTATTCTTAAAGAAGTAACAGATGATCCAAT
This sequence comes from Peptococcaceae bacterium UBA2264, assembly GCA_002347475.1. Taxonomy (GTDB): domain Bacteria; phylum Bacillota; class Desulfitobacteriia; order Desulfitobacteriales; family Desulfitobacteriaceae; genus UBA2264. The sequence continues at coordinate 22,322 of DDXI01000062.1, read as the reverse complement.
TTTCAGAGATTATGCTTTATCCAGGAAAATTCCGGATATTTTTTAAAAGATAAATATTGAGAGGAGGATCATTTCAAGGGTATTTGAAAAATAATTAATTGACACTGGTATTTTCATACTTGAGTACATAATTGGGATAGCGGAAGGATGGTAGAATACATGAATAAAGTATTGAAGGATTTCTTATTCGGCATCTTGATCTTGATAGTCATAAGTTGCTTGGAATATTTAATTACCCTGATTTTAGGCATACCCGGGGAACTCAGCGGGGAGGCTTATGCCAACTATAAGAATTGGGAATTTTTATTAACAGCTCTGCCGGCGGGTTTAACTACCTTTTTATTCGCCTGGCTGCTAAAGACAAACAACTTGAAAGTTGCCTTGAGAAGAAGTATTATCTGGACGATAATTATTTGTCTGCACTTTTTACTGCTTGGTATCGGTTATGATAATTTGCAAGTTGTTTTCGGATCGGTTGGCATCTACTTGTTATTAGCCTGTGCTTTTGCCGGGCCGTTGTTCTGCGCCAAAATCAAACGCTAGTTTCCTCGCTGGACAGTAACTTCTCCAGAACGCTGCGTTCGGGAGTGAGATATAGTGTCCAGTTTTTTTCATAGATTACCATACCTGGTTTAGCCCCATAAGGTTTTTTGATGTGTTTGACATGGGTATAATCTACCGGAACAAGGCTGGAGTCCCGGGCCTTACTATAATAAATAGCCAGAGTAGCCGCTTCTTCCAGGGTGTTGTCGTCCGGAAACTGCTCACCTTCCCCAAGTGGAACGAGCACGTGGGATCCGGGGAAGTTTTTGACATGAAGCCAAAGATCAGTTGGTTTACCTTTGCGTAAAGTCAGCCAGTCGTTTTGCAGATTGTTCTTGGCAACGAAAATAGTTCTGCCGCTGCTGGAGAGGTAAATGCGGGGTTGAGGACTTTCTTTTTTTACTGCCTTTTTGGGATAACGGCCTTTTTTTGCCGCCTGTTTGCCACTGACATAGCCCTGTTCGCTCAATTCAAGGTATATTTCGTCCAGTTCCGCCAGAGTGAGGGCCTGATTTATACTGACGGCCAAAGAATCCAGATAGTTGAGTTCCAGCAAGGTCTCCTTTTTCAGAGGTTCGGTTTTTTGGATGGCAGTTTTGGCTTTATTGTAGAGACGATAATAACGCTGGGCATTCTCATTAGCTGTTAAATTGGGGTCGAGAGGGATAGTCAGGGTGGAAAAATCGGGTTGGTAATAATCTTCAACCAGCACTTCCCTGGCTCCAGCCGGGATACGGTACAGATTGGCTGTGATAAATTCTCCCCATCTTTGATAGGTTAAAGACCTTTGGGAGGAGGCAATAGACTCTTCATAAAGATTGAGTTTTTTGCTCAGATGTTTGGCGTGATCCTGAATGATCTTTTTAAGAGAGCCCCGTTTGGCTTCCAGGGCATTTTTGTTTGTTTTCAAACGGTAGAAACGCTGTACAGCTTCATTAAGTGTCGGAACAGAAATAACAAATAAACCCAGGTATTGCTGAAAAGGCACAAAGGTGAAAGCCTGCGGGCTGGCCTCAGAATTCTGGAAGTCAGGTTTGGTTGCATAATATAAGCAGGGCTGAATCGGCACTGTCCCGGCTGGAACAGCCAGGCGGCTATAGCTTTGAAAAAGGCGGGCCAGATCGATCTCGCCGCATTCCTGCAGCCGGATATCGTCTTCCAGTCCGGACTGGATCACCACTTCCCGGGCTAATTCAGGACTGATGCCGGCGAAACGGCTGACTAAAATACGGATAAGCTGATTTTCCAGGGGTTCACTATATAATTCCCGGCGCCAGAGGGCCTCATTACTTAATGGAGCCGCTTTTCCTTGAGAGGGGGGAGGAACAAAAGGGCGCCCTGGTAAAACCTCCCGATGGCGGCTTAAACTGTGGCTGTACCGCTTGATCCCATCGAGAATAGTATTTGTTGTCGGATCGACCAGGAGCAGATTGCTGTGTTTGCCCATAATTTCCAGATGAAGATGCAGGGAAACCTGATCGCCGGCTTCGTTGCGGTTCTGGATTACGAGGGTTACTACTCTTTCAAGGTCTGCTTGCAGCAAAGCAGTAATTTTGCCTCCTTCGATGTGTTTGCGCAGGATCATACAGAACATGGGCGGACTTTGCGGATTTCGTTTGCTTTTGTCAGTCAGGTTGAGGCGGGCTGAAGTTGCGTTGACATTTAATAGAAGGCGGAATTGTTGGCCGGAATTTCGGAGCAAAAGGTGAATCTCTTCCTTTTCCGGCTGATACACTTTATCGATACGGGCTCCGAGAAGCCGGGGTGTAATTTCGGCAACCAAATAAGCCAGGGTAACACCGTCTAATGCCATATCTGTCAGACCCCTTTCACGTGTAAAAATGATTAACTTTTATTATAGCATTTTCCAGGCCGGCCTGCGCCAAGAGTTGACCCGCTGCCGGGAGCATAGTATGCTGAATTATGTCTGGAATATAAGGAGGGGTAGAGTGTGGAGTTTTGGAAAATGCATGGCTTGGGCAATGATTTTATTTTCCTGGATCATTTCTCGGCAGGCGCAAATGATTTTGATTATCCGCTATTAGCTCGAAAGCTCTGTCAGCGCAAGTTCGGTATCGGAGCAGACGGCCTGATCCTGGTGCTCCCGTCAACTGCAGCCGCAGCCAGGATGCGTATCTTTAATTCGGATGGCTCGGAAGCGGAAATGTGCGGCAATGGCATCCGCTGTTTTGCCTGCTTTGTTTACGATAAAGGGTATGTAAGCACAAATCCCCTGACTGTAGAAACTTTGGCAGGACTAATTACCCTCCGATTGATATTTGAGCGGGATAAGGTAAGGGCAGTCAGGGTAGATATGGGAATACCAATTTTAAAACCAGAAGCTATTCCTGTTAATGTTTCCCAGGAGCCTGTGCTGGGAGCTTATCTGGAAGTAGGAGGGCTGAGTCTGAAATTTTCAGCGGTATCTATGGGTAACCCCCATTGCCTGATTTTCCGGGATGATTTGGATACCCTGGATCTGGAACGGCTGGGGCCAGCTGTCGAAAACCATTCCTTATTCCCGCGCAAGACCAATGTGGAGTTTATCCGGGTCGATTCTCCCAGGGAAATTACCATGAAGGTCTGGGAACGTGGTGCCGGACCTACCTTGGCCTGTGGGACTGGAGCTTGTGCGGCCGTTGTTGCCGCTGTACTTAATGGCTTGACGGAAAGGAAAGTTACTGTCCATTTGCCCGGAGGAGATCTCCGGATTGAATGGGGTGAAGACAATCATGTTTACATGACAGGACCAGCGGTTTACACTTTTCGAGGAGTAACAACGGATCCAGCTTAATATCAGCATATTTTGAATAAATAAAGCCCAAAAAACCCTGAAGAAATCAGGGTTTTTTGCTTGTGCGCTATTTGTGCGCTATTTGTGCGCTATTTGTGGGCTATTCATGGGCTATTCATGGGCTATTCATGGCGATGAAACAGGTGGTGAAAGTCCGCTAGCTGTGCTGGGAGTTGCCAACTAATAAATGCTATATAGCACATAAAAAGTTGTTGATATCCAGAAAATGCAATATACTTTAGACAGAGCACATCTTATCGACATTCAATGTCCTGGAGGGGAAAGCATGAGAAAGAGACTACCGCAAAATGTGAAGATTAATGATTAATTTTTTAAATATAATTTTAAGGAGGCGGAACAAGATGATGGTTTTTGATGAAATCACTATTAATAATACCGGTGAAAGATTTGCTATTTTGGTAGATCGGTTTCGAAACTTAGCCTACTTGGCTATAAGGAATGGGGATCACTGGGAAACTAATTTTGATTATGCAAAATGCCAGACTGACGCTACCGTTGTGTCTCAGATGCTGGATTTTGAAGGCTGCAAAAAGCAGGGATATATATTTGTTGAATGAAAGAGTCCAAAGCCTTATTCCAGAACAGCAAGAATTATGCAGTAAAGTGGCGGAACCCGAGAAATCAACTGCTGAATTTCATATCTGGGAAACTCCTGACAAGTGATACCGTATTCATGAAACAAATTAAACCCATGAAAAAGCCTGGAATCCTTTTTAGCCAAAAGAATACAGGGGAAATTTGTTGTTTTGTCGGAAAGCAGGAAATACCATCAGAATGCGGCATCTTGAAAACTATAAGAAAGGGGAAATTAACATGTCTGGCGAGAGCAAAAAGACAAAGGGTATTTCTACCTCACCTTCGGAAAAATTTAAAAAGTCTATTTTGAAAAGCTGGTGGTTTTGGTTAATCATTATAATTGTCATTATCGTCATAGTTTCCAATCTTGGTAAGTCCGGGAACAGTACATCCACACCAAATTCACCGTATACCGGCTCATCAGCTTCCAGCTCATCGGCTGCAACGTCTTCCAATGCATTAATACCTGCGGTTAAAATATACAAAGCTGGTATGTATAAAATTGGAAGTGACATGCCAACTGGCGAATATGTACTTATCTCAAACGGCGATATGGCCTATGTTGAAATAGCAAAAGATTCTACCGGCCAGATGGAAAGCATCATTGCTAATGATCATTTTAAGAACAGATCAATTGTAACCGTATCAGATCGGCAATACATAAAGCTGACAAGTTGCATCGCATACGCTATTGCTGACGCCCCGCGGGTAATTGCTTCCGACGGATATCTGCCTGAGGGAATGTACAAGACAGGCATTGATATGCCTGCAGGAGAACATAAACTTATTCCTGATTGCAACGGGGCTTATTCTGAGGTGAGCAATGACAGCACTCATATGATAGATAGCATTGTTTCGAATAATATCTTGAGCGGTGACAGTTATGTAACGGTTCAGAATGGCCAATATTTGAAGATAAGCGGTGCAAAACTCCAATTGAATTAACCCCGCGTACCGAAAATATTGATCCCTCCTGCCTGATTGTTGGAGGGATCAATATTTTCGGTATTTGCAACGGAAATGAATTATTCGAAAGTGAAAGAAGAAATTCTCGTTTCTGCCTGCTAGTTGGGGAAATCAAAATTAAAATTTGCAGAGAGGTTCATCCAAGATGTTTCGATACCTGCTTTAAAATAGTTCTGAAATCAGGTAAACTAAAGAATGTTAGATTTCACGACCTGCGACACTTATTTTCTCAGTTAAGTCTGCTGGCAGGAAAGGATATTGAAACTATACAGAATGATTTGGGCCATTCTTCTATTTCCACGACACTGGCTATTAATGGTCATGTATAAAGAAGCTATGAAGCGAGATGCAGCTTATAAAGAAGTCAACTGCTCAAAACGGTGGCCGCTGGAAGCTCGTCAGGATAGCAGTAAGTACAGTCAGGTAAAGAACAGGTATTTAGTAGAATACAGGAAAGAAAAATTAATTGATTTATCAGCAACTAATGAAGCCGAGCTTAGTAAAATTTAATCCATTGGCACTTTTTGTGGAGTATGGTTATAATAGAAAGAATGTGTACCACGATAGTATATTTTAAGGAGGATGTCTCTGTGGAAGAAGCAATACGTATGCAAGCTCTGCCCCCTTATTTATTTGCCCGGATCGATGAGAAAATCGCTATGGCCAAGGCTAATGGAGTAGATGTAATCAGTCTGGGGATAGGTGATCCTGATCTGCCCACACCGGACAATATTATCAAGCGCCTGGTAACAGCAGCTCATAATGCGGAAAATCACCGTTATCCCTCTTATGTTGGTTTGTTGGAATTTCGCGAGGCAGTTGCCGAGTGGTATAAACGCCGGGCCAACATTGAGTTGAATCCTCAGAATGAGGTAGTTACCCTGATTGGTTCCAAAGAAGGTATCGCACATATCTCCCTTTGTTATATCAATCCGGGGGATTATGCTTTAATTCCGGACCCTGGTTATCCCGTTTACGGAATTGGAACAATGCTGGCCGGCGGCATCCCTTACACCATGCCTTTAAAAGAAGAAAATGGATTTTTACCGGATTTTGCCGAGATTCCCGAAGATATAGCCCAAAAAGCCAAACTATTATTTTTAAACTATCCCAATAATCCCACCGGAGCGGTCGCCGATGCGGACTTCTTTAAAAAAGCTATTGCCTTTGCTAAAAAATATAATATCATTATCTGTCATGACGGTCCCTATTCGGAAATTGCTTTTCAGGATTACCGTCCTCTGAGTTTTCTGGAAGTTGAAGGGGCCAAAGATGTGGGAATTGAATTCCATTCCATGTCCAAAACTTATAATATGACAGGTTGGAGAATCGGCTGGGCAGCAGGCAATACTCAGGTCATCAAAGCACTGGGCAGACTGAAATCCAATATTGACTCGGGAGTTTTTCAGGCTGTGCAGGAGGCAGCAATTGAGGGACTTTTAGGGAACCAGGATGTGCTTAAGGAGATCAACCGGGTTTACCAGGAGCGTCAGGATATTGTGATCGAGGGCCTGACCGAACTGGGCTGGAAACTGGAGAGACCCAAAGCGGCCATCTATGTCTGGCCCAAAGTACCGAAAGGCTTCACTTCAGCTTCATTTTGCGAACTGGTTTTGGAAAAAGCCGGTGTAGTCCTAACCCCCGGGAATGGATATGGTGATTATGGTGAAGGCTATTTCCGTATCTCCCTGACGATTGCGACGGACCGGCTCCAGGAAGCCATCCGGCGCATGAAAGAGAATCTGGGGCATTTGGAATTTTAGGCGGTCAATACTAACGAACTCGTGTTCAGATACCGGGTTCGTTTGCTTTCGTTCGTTTAAGGCAGCTAAAGAATTTATACCGAAATATGGTATAATGTTGCTATGATATCTGCTGATACCTGGGGAGCGGGCGGCAGAAGTTTGAATTTGCAGTAAAGAGGTGAATATCCCGGTTATCAAGGGTGTGACCGGGCAGAATGTGGCAAATAGTATGACAGGATATGGTCGTGGCGAGGCTGGAGGCCATGGTTATCAGTTCACTTTGGAAATGAAAGCAGTAAATCATCGTTTTTTGGAAGTAATAGTACGCCTTCCTAAAATTTATGGAATATTCGAAGATCGTATCCGTAAAATAATTCAGCAAAATGTTCGCCGCGGACGGATTGAAATCTATCTTAATATCAAGGAAACGCAAGAAAAAAAGAGATTGGTTAAGGTTGACAAAGATTTAGTGCTATCGTATGATAAGACACTGAAGGAGCTTGCCGCAACTTTAAATACGGCGTATGAAGCCGATATTTATCGTTTAGCATCTTTGCCGGAGGTTCTGGTCGTTGAAGAGCCGGATATGGATTTGGAACTGATGTGGGAAGTTTGTTCTCAGGCCTTGTCCCAGGCTCTGGAGGGGTTTGCTGTAATGCGCCGCCTGGAGGGCAGTAAGCTCACGGAGGACATTTTGGGCAGACTGGATCTCCTGTCTGCCGAGATTGCCAAAATAGCGGCGCGCTCAGACCAAGTGGTGCTTGATTACCAGAAACGCCTCCAGGAACGTCTGCAGATCCTGGTTGGAGAAACTATCCTGGATGAAGCCAGAATGGCCAATGAAGTGGCGATTTTTGCTGATCGTGCTTCTATCACAGAAGAATTGGTGCGTTTGGACAGTCATTTGCTGCAAAGCCGGGCAGCATTTGAAACTGATGAGGCGATTGGCCGTAAACTTGACTTTATGATTCAGGAAATGAATCGGGAGATCAATACTATCGGGTCCAAGGCCAATGATTTAGTAATCTCGCAGATCGTTGTATTTTTGAAAAGCGAACTGGAAAAAGTTAGAGAGCAGATCCAGAATATAGAATAGAATTATGAAATAAATAAAAATAATGGAATGAAAATAAATAGATAAACAGGAATGGAGGATAAAGTGTGGATATTAAACTGATCAATATCGGTTTTGGCAATATTGTTTCGGCTAACCGCATCATTTCCATTGTCAGTCCGGAGTCGGCGCCGATCAAACGCATTATTCAGGAAGCCCGGGATAGGGGTATGCTGATCGATGCGACTTATGGCCGGCGGACACGTGCTGTGATTGTCTGTGACAGTCATCATGTCATTCTCTCGGCTGTGCAGCCGGAAACTGTAGCTCATCGTCTTTCGGCTAAAGAAGTGAATGTCCCTGTTGAAGATCCTGCTGATTAGAGGACACATTATGAAAGATAACGGTGGTTTATTGATTGTTCTTTCCGGTCCTTCGGGGGCAGGCAAGGGTACCTTATGTAAAGAACTGCTGCACCGGCAAAATTCGGTTAAATTTTCCGTATCGGCTACGACCCGGGCGCCTCGTCCCGGTGAGGTCAATGGTCTAAGTTACTATTTTCGCACGCAAGAGGAGTTTCAGTCCATGATTGAAAATCATGAACTTCTGGAGTGGGCGGAATTTTGCGGTAATTATTATGGAACTCCTCTTTTTGCTGTGCAAAAGCACCTTGAGGCCGGTTATGATGTGATCCTGGAGATTGATATCCAGGGCGCTCTTCAGGTTAAAAAACGCTTTCCTCAGGGAGTATTTATATTTATAATGCCGCCTTCGCTCAATATTCTTTCCGAGCGGATACGTGGGCGGGGAACAGAATGCGAGGAAGACATTCAGCAGCGTTTGGCTAAGGCTGAACAGGAAATGAAGTATATCCCGGAATACGATTATCTGATTGAAAATGATGATATCATTGATGGTGTGGATAAACTGAGAAGCATCATTATAGCTGAGAAATGTCGGGTCAAAAGGAAACAGTGTATGTAATAAGGAGGCAGCCCTATTTTATGAAACAACCATCGCTTGATGTGCTTATGAATCATGTGGAAAGTAAATATACGCTGGTAGTTGCGACTGCCAAACGGGCCCGGGCTTTGATGGAGAGTTCAAACCATGAAGGTCAGGTGAAGGGGGCCAAACCGGTGAGCATTGCCCTGGAAGAAATCGCCCAGGGCAAGATCCTTATTGAACGAATAAGTGAGGGCTAATAATTATGCTTCAGGGCAAAACAATACTTATTGGTATTTGCGGCGGCATTGCCGCTTACAAAGCTGCCGAGGTTGTAAGCCGCTTGCGCAAGCATGGAGCAGAGATCCACGTGGTAATGACGGAAGCAGCTACAAAATTTATTGCTCCCTTAACCCTGCGCAGCCTGTCGGCGAATCCTGTTCACCTCGAGATGCTGGAAGAACCGAAGCTTTGGAATGTGGAACATATCGCTCTGGCTGAAAAAGCCGACGCTGTGATAGTTGTACCGGCAACGGCCAATATTTTGGCCAAGATGGCTGTGGGCTTGGCCGATGACTATCTTTCCACTGTTCTTTTGGCTGTGCGTACAGCAATTTTCGTTGCCCCGGCCATGAATCATGCCATGTTTCATCACCCGGCGACTCAGGAAAATCTTGCCTGTTTGCGCCAGCGCCATATTCAGATTATCGGACCGGCAGCAGGCTTTCAGGCTTGCGGAACCGAGGGTGAGGGCAGGATGAGTGAACCGCTGGAGATTGTGGAGACACTTGTAAGGTATTTTGCTATGTCTGAATGTCTCAAAGGGAAGAAAGCTTTGGTTACTGCCGGTGGTACGCAAGAACCATTAGATCCTGTGCGTTACCTGGGAAATCGCAGTTCCGGACTCATGGGTTATGCAGTGGCTCAGGCCCTGCAGGAGGCAGGGGCACAGACGACTCTGGTCAGCGCGCCGACTGCTCTTGATGTTCCCAGCGGGGTGAAACGGGTAGCTGTGAACACGGCTTTTGAAATGTATCAGGCTGTTATGGAACGGTTCCCGGAAACAGACATAGTTGTTAAGGCCGCAGCTGTAGCTGATTACAGGCCTGTCGATATTTCCGGCCAGAAAATCAAGAAACGTGGGGGCGGTTTACAGCTGGAATTGGTTCACAATCCTGATATTCTGGCTGAATTAGGCCAAAAGAAGACACATCAGCTGCTGGTGGGTTTTGCTGCGGAAACAGAAAATTTGTTTGCCAATGCCCAGGAAAAAATGAGCCGCAAGAATCTGGATTTGCTGGTGGCCAACGATGTGACGAAACCCGGCGCAGGTTTTGGCAGCCCAACCAATATAGTCAGTTTTCTTTTCCCGGACGGAAAAAGAACAGACTGGCCCAAATTGCCCAAAATCGAGATTGCACGACATCTTGTTCGTGAGATTGCCGTCTTGCTCGACAGTGCGAAGAAGGGGGAATAGATGCTCAATGGTTAAGAAATTATTTACTTCCGAGTCAGTGACAGAAGGGCATCCGGATAAAATCTGTGATCAGATTTCAGATGCAATTCTGGATGCTATTTATGCTAACGATCCCAATGCCAGGGTTGCCTGTGAAACCTCAGTTACAACAGGATTGGTGCTTGTTTGCGGTGAAATAACTACTAATTGTTATGTTGATATCCCTTATGTCGTGCGGGAGACGGTACGCGGGATCGGTTACAACCGGGCTAAATTTGGATTTGATGCCGATACCTGTGCCGTTCTGATCTCGCTCGGGGAACAGTCCCCTGATATCGCCCTGGGGGTTGATAAGGCTCTGGAGGCAAAAACAGGAGAATTATATGATGATATAACTGAAGCAATCGGAGCGGGCGATCAGGGCATGATGTTCGGCTATGCTTCCAATGAGACGGATAGTTATATGCCTCTGCCTATTGATCTGGCTCACCGTTTGGCTTTGCGTTTGAGCAAAGTCCGTAAATCCGGACAACTGGACTATTTGCGTCCTGATGGAAAAACTCAGGTAACAGTAGAGTATGATGATCACAAACCTGTCAGGGTAGACACTATTATTGTCTCGACCCAGCATCATCCGGATATCAGTCAGGAACAAATTCGGCGGGATCTGCTGGAACATGTTGTTATTCCAACCATACCGACTAAATATATGGATGTTAAGACCAGGTGTCTTATTAATCCCACCGGACGTTTTGTTATTGGAGGGCCTAAGGGTGATTCCGGTTTGACCGGACGCAAAATTATTGTGGATACTTATGGTGGTATGGCCAGACATGGCGGAGGGGCTTTTTCCGGTAAAGATCCCACCAAGGTAGACCGCTCTGCTGCCTATGCTGCTCGCTATGTCGCTAAAAATATTGTAGCGGCCGGTTTGGCCGACCGTTGCGAGATTCAGTTAGCTTATGCCATTGGGGTAGCCAAACCAGTATCCATTGCTGTAGAGACTTTCGGGACCGGCAAAGTCTCTGATGACAAGATTATTGAACTGATCAATACTGTCTTTGATCTGCGTCCTGCCGGGATTATCAAAACTCTGAATTTACGTCGTCCCATCTACAAACAAATCGCAGCTTACGGGCATTTTGGGCGTACGGACCTGGATCTTCCCTGGGAAAAGACAGACAAAACTGAAGAACTGCAGCGTTTGGCCGGTCTTTAAATGATTTTGAATATAGAGTTTCAGGAAGTGTTTAATAAGTTGTTTAAGCAGGGAAGCCGGAGGATGGTTCTCTGCTTTTTTCTCTTCAACGCTCAAAATTATGATCAGGATGTTGTAATAACAAGCGCAATCATCGGGGTTTATACGGGGCTTATAATTGAAACTAACTTGTAAACTGCGGATATGTTAAACTATATCTGAATTTGATATGATATTTCTGGTGTTCTAAAATATTACACAGACAGCATCACTAAAGGAGGCGTCAGGATGTTATACGCAGAAGTTCTTGTGGATGTAGCAAATCGACGTCTGGATCGAAGTTACCATTATCTTTTGGCAGAAAACAGCGGCTGCAGGGTGGGAATGAGAGTACTGGTTCCTTTGCAGAGCCGTCTGGTGCAGGGCTTGGTAATTGATATTACAGCTGAGCTTCCGCCAGAAGTAAGGGCCGAAATATTAAGGCCGGTTTCTCAGATTATAAGCGGAGGAATTGTGGTTCCTGCTGATTTGATAGTTCTGGCCCGCTGGCTGGCCAGAACAACGATCTGTTCGACAGCACAGAGCCTGCATACGGTGTGGCCGTTATTAAAAGGAAAAGTTGAAGAATGGGTCATACCCCTGTTCGACCCGGCTGATGAAGATGTCCAGGCTCTGCAGTTGTTGGATCCGGAAACATTTAAGGCCTTGGCTGTCCTGCAGCGTTCCCGGCGCAAGGCCTTGTCACTCCCAACCTATCTGAAGAGGGCGCAGCTTTCGAAATCAGCCTTTGAGCGCTTGGAAAAGCAGGGCTGGCTCCGGCGGGAATGCCGTTTCGTCTCCCACTGGAGTTTGGCGAAAAAGGCCGAAAGTGACCTGACTTTGGCCCCCGCTGGCACTGATTTTAACAAGGAATTTGCCGGGGATCAGACTGCAGGCAGGAAATTAACTTTAGAGCAAGAGACAGCTGTGGCGCAAATAAGTGCTGCTCTGGAGAAAGCCGGCCAACAAAAAACCTCCGAGACGGTATTGCTTTATGGCGTTACAGGCAGCGGAAAAACAGAAGTATATTTGCGGGTGATTAACAAGTTGTTAGCTGCCGGTGGGGATGTGATCCTGCTTGTGCCGGAGATTTCCCTTACTCCTCAGATTTCCGCTTATTTTCAAGCTCAGTTTGATACCAGGGTTGCTGTCTTGCATTCAGGCCTGCGCGCTGCTGAAAAAGCCCGGGTCTGGGAAGATATCCTCGCCGGCAAAAAACGACTTGTGATAGGTGCCCGTTCAGCGGTTTTTGTTCCCTTGCCCAATTTACAGCTGATAATCATCGATGAGGAACATGACAGTGCCTACAAACAAAGTGATAATCCCAAATATCATGCCCGGGATGTGGCCCGAAAACGAATGGAACAAAAAAATGGCCTGCTCTTATTAGCCAGTGCCACGCCGTCCCTGGAAGCATATGCAGCAGCACAAACCGGCAAGGTCCAGCTCATTACCATGACCAGGCGGGCCGGGGGCGGTGCACTTCCCCCGGCTGAGATAGTAGATATGCGCCAGGAACTGCTGCAGGGCAATAGAAGCATTTTTTCCCTCAGTTTGCAAGACAAACTGAAGGATAGAATAGCTAAAGGCGAGCAAAGTATGCTTTTCCTGAATCGCCGGGGCTATTCCACTTTTGTGATTTGCCGGGAGTGTGGTTACACCGTGCGCTGTCCCAGCTGCGATGTCTCCCTGACTTTTCACAGTACGGGTAATAAGATGCGCTGTCATTACTGCAATCATGAAGAAATGCCTCCCCACCGCTGCCCGCAATGCGGCAGCCGTTATATTCGTTTTTTTGGTCAGGGGACCCAGAGAGTGGAAGAGGAACTTTCCGGTCTCCTGCCTGGTATCAGGGTAATGCGCCTGGATTGGGATACCACCCGTTCCCGGGATGCGCACCGCTTGATCCTGGATAGTTTTAGAAGGCAGGAGGCCAAGGTTCTGGTGGGAACACAGATGATGGCCAAAGGTCTGGATTTCCCCAATGTGACACTTGTAGGTGTTATTGCTGCTGACCAGGCTCTCAATATGCCTGATTTTCGGGCCCGGGAAAGAACTTTTCAGTTACTGTCCCAAGTCTCCGGCCGAGCCGGCCGCAGTACCAAAGGGGGGGAAGTGGTTATCCAAACCTATTCGCCAACCGACCGGGCAATTGTTAAAGCGGCAGCCCATGACTATCCGGGATTTTTTTGGGAAGAGATCAATTACCGTCAGCCGCTGGGTTATCCGCCCTTTACTCACATCATCAGGGTTTTGCTGATGCACGAGGTTGAAGAAAGGGTAATCAGGGCGGCTCATGATCTGGCTGCTTATTTGCGACAGAGATTGAGCGACCCGGAATACGGCAGTACCAAAATAGATATTCTGGGGCCGGCCCCGGCTGTCTTTGCGCGCTTGAAGAATCTCTATCGCTGGCAGGTGGCTGTCAAAGCCAAAGAATTAGATATCTTGAGAGCCTTTTTACACCAGGGTGTCCAGGAATTATTCACCTTGGCAGCAAGCAGCGGCCTTAGTCTGAGCATAGAAGTTGATCCTCTTTCAGACTAGGTTCAGATCACTGGTGGGGAGAAATTGCCGATGAAAGCTTGTCAGTTAATTAAAAATGAACCAGTAATGATTACAGGCGGGTTCAATTCCGCCGTGGAATAAGGAGAAAAGTAATGGCAGTATATAAAATACTAGAGATAGGTTCCCCGGTTTTGCGGGAAAAGGCCAGGGAAGTAAACAAAATTTCGCCCGCTATAGAGAAATTGCTGAAAAATATGGCCGATACCCTCTATGATGCCAAGGGTTATGGCTTGGCAGCACCGCAAATTGGGGTATCCAAGCGGGTTATTATTATTGATATAGGAGAGGGCCTGCTGGAACTGATCAATCCTGTAATTTTGGAAAAACAGGGCCGGCAGGTGGATGTTGAGGGCTGTCTCAGCATTCCGGGAGTTTCCGGGGAAGTTGCCAGAGCTTATCAGGTCAGGGTCCAGGGCTTGAATCGTCAGGGTGAAATGCAGGATATCAGGGGTGAAGGCTTGCTGGCCCGTGCTCTGCAGCACGAGATAGACCATTTGGAAGGAGTTTTGTTTGTTGACCTGGCCAAGAAAACTTACCAGAACAAGAATTAGGGAGGGGAAAAATGCGTATTGTTTTTATGGGCACACCGGAATTTGCTGTACCTTCCTTAAAGTCTCTGGTTCGGGAAGGTCATGAAATAGCAGCTGTCATTACTCAGCCAGACAGACCAGCCGGCCGGGGAAAACAGCAGAAGGCCAGCGCTGTTAAGGTTGTTGCCCAGAAACTGGGTTTAACCGTCTGGCAGCCGGAAAAAATAAATACTGCCGAAACACTGGAATCCCTGACAGTGCTGCAGCCGGAACTGATAGTGGTTGTGGCTTACGGAAAAAAACTGCCAGCGGCAATATTACAGCTGCCAGCGAGAGGCTGTCTTAATGTTCATGCTTCTCTCCTGCCTGCTTACCGCGGAGCTGCTCCCATACATTGGGCAGTGATAAAAGGGGAGACCCAGACAGGGGTAACCACCATGATGATGGATGAGGGTTTGGATACCGGCGATATTTTATTGCAGAAGGTCTTTCCCATTGCCGCGGAGGCTACTACCGGCGAAGTTCATGATGCTTTGGCCGAACTGGGGGCTGATCTGCTCATTGAGACGATCAACTCCTTGTCCCGGGGAGATTTGCAGGCAGTTGCTCAGACCGGGGACAGCACTTATGCGCCTCTGCTCAAAAGGGAGCATGAATGGCTGGATTGGTCCCGCAGTGCCCTTGAACTTCACAACCAGATACGCGGTCTGAATCCCTGGCCAGGTTCTTTTACAACCTACCGGGGAGAAAACCTCAAAGTCTGGCGGAGCAGGCCTCTGGATGTTCTTAAGGTCAATGGCGGGCCAAAGTTCGGCAAAGTTCTCCGCATAACTGAAGATGGCCTGGCTGTTGAGACGGGAAAAGGAGATATTCTGCTCCGGGAGGTGCAGCCAGCCGGCAAACGCATCATGCCGGCCAGAGATTTTTTCCTGGGAAGGCATGGCCAGGTTGGTGATTATCTGGCCACTTAGCCTGAATATAGTCTGATCTCCTCTGCCAAACCTCTAAAATATGGTGGCTTGGCAAGTAATTTGCCGCATACCACTAAATAGGCTATAATAATTTACCAGCAAGCAACCAAGCTGTGGGGAGGAATATCTATGTTATTCGGTTTGGGCTGGGATCCGACAATGATTCTGTTGGTTCCGGCAATATTGTTATCACTCTATGCCCAGTTCAGGATTTCTTCAGCCTATCGGCATTATTCCCAGGTCCGTTCCCGCAAGGGGCTGAGTGGAGTTCAGGTGGCTCGTCTGATCCTGCAAAGCAAGGGACTGCATGATGTCCAAATCGAAGTCACTGAGGGCAGACTATCAGATCACTATGATCCGAGAACGAGGGTTGTGCGCCTGAGCAGGGATATTTATCAGGGTGATTCCCTGGCTTCTGTGGCCGTAGCGGCCCATGAAACCGGACATGCCCTGCAGCATGCCAGCGGCTATGTTCCCCTGCGCTTACGGTCAACTTTTGTCCCTGTTGCCAATTTCGGGAGTAGTATGGGACCAATTTTGATTTTAGTGGGCTTCTTTATGCCGGCTTTTAATATCTTGCTGCAGCTTGGAGTAATGGCGTTTTCCTTCGCTGTGCTTTTTCAGCTGATTACTTTACCTGTTGAATATAACGCCAGCGGCAGAGCCCTGGCCCTGCTCCAGGAGGGCGGAATGTTGGAAAATGATGAAGCTCAGGGTGTCAAGGCTATGCTGAATGCTGCTGCCCTGACTTATGTGGCTGCTGCCTTGGCAGCGATTCTGCAATTAGCCCGTTTTATTATTATTGCTCAGGGAAGCAATGATGACTAAGAATAAGGCCCGCTGGCAAGCAGTGCAGATTTTACTCCGGGTCAATGAAGGCGGCTCTTACGCCAATCTGGCCCTGCAAACTTCCTTGCAGTATATGGAAGATTCCCGTGACCGCCAATTGGTTACCATACTGGTCAATGGTGTGCTGAAAAACCGCAATCTGCTGGATTTCGCCCTGCGGCTGCATTTACGTAAACCCCTGTCTGCCCTGCCTGCGCAGGTTCGGGAAATCTTACGGGTTTCGGCCTTCCAGATACTCTTTCTGGATAAAATACCGGCCGCTGCGGCGATTAATGAAGGCGTTGAAATGGTTAAAAGACAGGATAATAAATTTACTGGCCTGGCAAATGCTGTTTTGCGGCAGGTTTTACTTCAGGACTGGAATATCCCCTGGCCGGATCAGCAAAGAGATCCGCTGCGTTATTTGTCTGTACGCTATTCTCATCCCGAGTGGATGGTGCGGCGCTGGCTGAAACGCTGGGGCTTTGCTGAAACAGAGAAACTCTGTGATTTGAACAATCAGCCGTCCTTAACCTGGATCCGGACGAATACCTTAAAGATTTCGCGGGCTGAGCTTCTGCTGGTTCTGCAGGCTGAGGGAGTTAAAGCAGAGGCTGGGGCCAGAGTGCCGGAAAGCATCATCATTCAGGACTTCGGGGCTCTGGAACGTTTGGCGAGCTTTCAGGCTGGTTATTTTACAGTCCAGGACGAGAGCTCGCAGCTGGCTGCCCATGTTTTGCAGCCTGCTCCGGGGCAAACTGTTTTAGATGTCTGCAGTGCTCCTGGCGGCAAAACCACGCATCTGGCTCAAATGATGACTAATAAGGGTGAGATTTGGGCTTTTGACATTTATCCTCATAAACTGGAATTGCTGAAGCGTCTGGCCGAACGTTTGGGCATAGATATTATCCGCCCGGTTTTGGGTGATGCACGCATCTTGCCTGGCGTAGAATCCCTCTCCATGCAGCGGGTGCTGGTTGATGCCCCCTGTTCGGGGCTGGGGATTATTAGACGGAAAGCGGATTTGCGCTGGCAGAAGCAAGAAAGTGATTTAGTGACTTTGCCTGAGTTACAGCGGCAGATCCTGGATCAAGCTGCCCGCTGTGTGGCAGAGGGCGGCGAATTGCTGTACTCAACCTGTTCCATTGAGCCGGAGGAGAACTTTGAAGTAGCCAAAACTTTCAGGCTGAACCATCCCGAGTTCGAAACAGTGGATATCAGCCCGACTCTTCCTTTTATGCAGCTGGCGGAAGAGGATCTCCGGCCGGCTCGTAAGGGAATGCTGCAGCTATTGACTCAAAGACACGGAACAGACGGATTTTTTCTGGCCAAGTTCCGGCGCCGGGAAGTCTGACAGTAATAAATCAGGTGAATAAGTTATGAAAAAATTAGAATTGCGCGCTTGCCTGGAAACAGAACTCGCCGAGATTTGCCAAAATCTTGGTCTGAAACGCTTCCGGGCTCAGCAACTGTTTCGCTGGGTACAGCAAAAAGGGGTCCAGACCTGGGAGGAGATGACCAATATTCCGGAGGCTGAACGCCAAAAATTAAGGACCCTCCTTGATTTACAGCCCCTGAAATTGTTACAGGAACAGCGGGCTCGGGATGGGACTTGTAAATACCTCTTTGGCTTGGAGGATGGGGAAAGAATAGAAAGCGTTCTCATGGGTTACGAACGGGAAACAGCCCGTAACCGGCAGACGGTTTGTGTCTCGACTCAGGCCGGCTGCGCCGTGGGATGTGCTTTTTGTGCCACAGGCTTAGGCGGGTGGCGCCGGAACCTGACAGTCGGGGAGATTGTGGGGCAGGTCCTGGAAATCAGCCGCCTAATATCCCGGCAGGATCCTCTGGCCAAGGTGACCAATGTTGTTTTTATGGGTATGGGAGAGCCTTTATTCAATTATGAAGCAGTCCTGAAAAGTCTGGAAATTTTAAACCGGGAAACAGGACAAAATATCGGGATGCGCCGGATGACAATTTCCACAAGCGGAGTAGTACCGAAAATCAGGCAACTGGCGCGCGATAACCCTCAGGTTGGTCTGGCGGTTTCTCTTCATTCTGCTCTAAACAAGGTGAGAGATATCCTGGTTCCCCTTAATCTGAAGTATCCCTTGCAGGAATTAATGAAGGCCTGCAGGGAATACGGCGAACTTACCAAGAGGCGCATTACTTATGAGGTTGCTTTAACAGCAGAAACAGCCAATCAGGACAGCGCCCGGGCTTTGGGAGAACTTTTAAGTGGTTGTTTGGCTCATATCAATCTGATAGCGGTAAATCCCGTGAGGGAGACCAGGATGGTCAGGCCAGAACCCGGGAAAATTGCTGAATTTGCCAAAATTCTGGAAAGTTATAACCTGTCTGTTTCCATTAGGGAGGAACGGGGCACGGATATTGATGCGGCCTGTGGTCAACTCCGTGGCCAAGGGAAGGTGGATAAGGATGAGCCTGTTAACTCGTTTTGAAGAGGTAGCTGAACTTCTTTTTACAGGGCCGTTCAGAAAAAAAACAGCCCGTCTGCAGCCGGTAGAAATTGCCAAGGGGCTTGTGAAAGAAATGCTGCGCCATAAGCAGGTCAGTATTTCCCAGGTTTATGTGCCTAATGTCTACAGGATTTATCTTAATCCTGAAGACTGGAGCCCCCTGGCAAATTTCGGAGAGACTTTTTTGCTGGAATTATCCAAGCATTTGTATCTGGAGGGAGAACGCTACGGTTACACCTTTATCAGCAAACCTTTAATTGAACTGCATGCCGATGACAGCGTCAGCCTGCGGGAGATGATTGTTGAAGTTGCTTTCGATGATTCGGTGGAGGTTTCCTGGGGCGAGCAGGAGGATGAGGTTCCTGATAAGCAATTATGGCGTGACCATACAACTCTTTTGCAAAACGGAGGCCAGGCAGTTTTGGCAGAGGAGAGGCCAGACAGCAGGAATTTACAATATATTCTCGAAATTATTCAGGGACCGGATAAGGGAAAGAAAATTATTCTCGAAGGCGAAAATATTTATATCGGACGCCATACCCGCTGTGAATTTGTGCTTTCTGATCCGGAGGTTTCCCGCCGCCATGTCAAACTGACCCGCTGCGAACAGGGCTGGCTGCTGGAGGACTTGGGAAGTACCAATGGAACTCAGGTTAATGACCGGAGAATATCCCGGCAGTTGATCGGACCTGGAGATCGGATCCAGTTGGGTCAGTGTATTGTGACGATTAAGCAGCTATAGGGGGTACCTATGCAAATCCTTGTGGTTATTGGACGGTTTATCTTTTTGGGATTGATTTATCTTTTGCTTTTTCGCCTGCTGACGGCACTGCTGGCGGATTTGCGGGGAAGAGGACTGCTGGCGGTCCAGCCAGGTCAGGAATACGGCTGTCTGGAGGTTATTGCCGGGGCAGAACTGTTACCCAAGGGACGGCTTGTGCGCATCGACAGCAAGGGTTTACGGATTGGCCGCGGCAATCACAATGATATTGTTTTACCGGATCATTTTGCTTCGCATGAACATGCCCTTTTCCGGCAGCAAAAAGGAATAACTATGCTTGAGGACCTGGGAAGCACTAACGGAACCTGGGTTAATGGGGAACGCATCCGTTCACCGGTCCAATTGGTGGCGGGTGATTATATTAAGATCGGCAGCGTTACTTTTCAATACTCGAGGTGGGAAAATGAAAGTTCTAAGTTTCAGTGAAACCGGTCAGGTGCGTAAAAATAATGAAGATGCTTTTCTTGTTTTGTCCAATTACGGAATGTTTGCTGTTGCTGACGGCATGGGGGGTCACCAGGCTGGTGAAATTGCTGCCGGGACAGCAATGAGTGAATTAGAAAAACTGGCTGCCGAACTTCATGGGGTCACCAATGAACAGCTGCAACCCTGGCTGAATAAGGCCATAACCAGTGCTAATAAGGTTATCTACGAAAGGTCGTTGCTGCAGCCGGAGAACAAGGGGATGGGGACAACCTTGACCATGCTGGTGCTGCGCCAGAACAGATTTATTGTCGCCCATATCGGTGATAGCAGAGCTTATTTATGGCGTAACGGAGACCTGCTGCGGTTGACTGCTGACCACTCCCTGGTTGAGGAACTTGTGCGTTTAGGTCAGATTACTGTTGAAGAAGCAGAGAAACACCCCCGGAAAAATGTCCTGGTACGGGCTTTGGGTACTTCCAGACGGGTAGAGATTGATTACCGGAGTTGTGATTTAGAGCCTGGCGATGTTTTCCTTCTTTGTACGGATGGGTTTTCCAATCTCTTGAGTGATGAGGAACTTACGGCCCAATTCAGGCAACCGTTCTCCTGGGAAGATCGTATCGAAGGCTTAAGGGGCCTGGTCCATAAACGGGGAGCTCCGGATAATTATACAGCCTTGTGCTGTATTATGGAGTAAGCTTATGAGCAGTCTTTTGCTGACACGGTTTCTGGTCATTGTTCTCCTGGGGACAGGATTGGCTATAATACAGGCTGATGCCGAAATCACAAGCGCCCTTCTCCGGCAAGTCCTGCTTTTTTCCCTGATCCTGCTTCTGGGGGCTTTACTGGAAAAAAAGTTTCATTATAAAGGTGACCGGTATTTATTACCTGCTGTAGAGATTATCCTTGCTATTGGATTAGTTTTTCTTGTTAGGATTGACCCTGAATTAGCCTTGCGGCAATTTTGGTGGGCTAATATTGGACTAATTATTTATTACGGGGTGCTTTTCGGTCTGCGTGACTATCGCCGGTTGGGACAACTGCCCTACCTCTGGGGGCTGGCAGCAGTGGTGTTGCTGATAGTAACCCTATTATTTGGGGCAACGCGCGGCGGAGCAACCAGTTGGCTGGGGTTTGCCGGCTTCAATGTCGAGCCTGAGGAGTTTGTAAAAATTGCCTTATTATTATTTCTAGCTTCATACTTGGGGGAAAACCAGGAGATTCTGCGGGTAGGGACCATTCAGGTGGGAAGATTTTCTCTGCCGGATTGGCATACTCTGGGGCCTTTCCTTGTTATGGCGGCCTTTTCTCTGGGACTGCTGGCAGCTCAGAAAAGTCTGGGAACAGCCTTGGTATTTTATTCTCTCTTTGCTCTGCTCTTATTTGTGGTTACAGAAAGGCCTCTTTATCTGGGCTTGGCCCTGCCGATTTTTATCCTGACCTTTGTTTTGGGATATCTGCTTTTTGGCCATGTGCGTTTAAGGGTGGAGGTCTGGTTAAATCCCTGGCTGGATCCGGCAGGCGGTGGCTATCAGATTGTTCAATCCTTATTTGCGATTGGGGGAGGCAAAATATTAGGTACTGGTTTAGGTAATGGCATCGGAGCTTATCTAATTCCTGCTGCCGGTACAGATTTCATTTTTTCGGTTATTGCCGAAGAACTGGGTTTTACGGGAGCTATGGCTTTACTGTGCTTTTTTCTGATAATAATTATGCGAGCATTTGTCATAAGTAATAATGCTCCAGACAGGTTTGGCCAAATTATTGCTGCCGGCATTGGTATTTTACTGGGAACCGAAACCATGATCATTCTGGCCGGTGTTACCAAACTATTGCCCTTGACCGGCATTCCTCTGCCCTGGGTCAGTTATGGCGGCAGTTCCCTGGTGGTGCATTTCTTCCTGCTGGGTTTACTGGCCAATATCTCACAGGCAGCGGATAAAGGTGTTTTGAAAAACAGGGGGAGGGAGTATGCAGCATGAACCGTGGCTTGCGTCAGGTAGCTTTGGGGTTTGCCGCCTGCTTTATTCTACTGAGTTTGGGTCTGGTCTACTGGCAGGTTATTGCAGCTGAGGCTCTGCAAAAAAATCCGGCAAATCAACGTTTGGTCAGATTAGAGGAGCGCGTGCTCAGGGGAGGAATTTTTGACCGTAATGGCGAAGTATTAGCTCAGACAATAACTGAGTCTGGCAAGAAAATCCGTATTTACCCCCAGGGAGAGATGTTAGAGCCCCTGCTTGGCTATGCCACTCTTCAGCATGGCTCAGCAGGACTGGAAGGAAGTTTGGCCGACTGGCTTTTGGGGCTGAAAAACCCCACCCTTGGGCAGGCTGCCGCCCATTTTTTGGAACTTTCCCGCCGGGGTGATGATGTTATACTTACTATTGATACTGCTGTCCAG
>DDXI01000033.1 GCA_002347475.1 Peptococcaceae bacterium UBA2264 | reverse complement strand
CACCGTTACGCTCTTGGCCAGATTCCGCGGCTTGTCAACATCACAGCCTCTGGCTACTGAAGCGTAATAGGCCAGTAATTGCAGAGGTATTACTGTCAGCAGCGGGGAAAGTTCTGCTAAAGTCTCGGGAATGTAAACAACCTGGTCTACGGATTTGGCCAAATCTGTATTGCCTCTAAAGGTGATCCCAAGCACCCAGGCATCCCGCGCTTTTACTTCTTGGATATTGGACACAGTCTTATCGTAGACCTCCATT
This sequence comes from Peptococcaceae bacterium UBA2264, assembly GCA_002347475.1. GTDB lineage: Bacteria > Bacillota > Desulfitobacteriia > Desulfitobacteriales > Desulfitobacteriaceae > UBA2264. The sequence continues at coordinate 8,525 of DDXI01000033.1, read as the reverse complement.
TGGGTGGCGATGGCGATTACCGGTGTTTTATCTGTAATCAAAGCCAGAGTGCCGTGTTTCAGTTCTCCTGCCGCATAGGCTTCGGCATGANNATATAAGAAATTTCTTTTAATTTCAGGGAACCCTCCATTGCTACTGCCCAATCCAGACTGCGGCCGATAAAAAAGACATCATCGACCTCGCTGAAAGTTTGCGCCAGATCCCTGATAATACTGGCCTGATCCAGAACTTCCTGCGCTTGAGCAGGGATTTCCTTGAGGGCTGTAATGATCTCGCTAATCTGTTCCAGCGACAAAGTACCTCTGGCTTCAGCCAGAAACAACGCCAGCAGGACCATCCCTTCCAATTGAGTAATGTAGGCTTTAGTTGAAGCTACAGCTATTTCCGGACCGGCCCAGGTATAGATTACATCGTCGGCTTCCCTGCCAACAGAACTGGAAACCACATTTGTGACAGCTACGACCCGGGCATCCTGCCTCTGGGCTTCCCGTAAAGCTGCCAGGGTATCCGCTGTTTCCCCGGATTGGCTGATAACAACAACCAGGGTATGCTCATCTATCAGGGGGGAACGATAGCGAAACTCCGAGGCAATATCGACTTCAACCGGAATTTGGGCCCAGCGCTCGATCAATGTTTTGCCAACCAGCCCAGCATGCCAGGCTGTCCCGCAGGCCACAATAAATATCTTGCTAATGCTGGCTACCTCTTCAGCAGTCAAATCAACTTCCTGCAAGATCACGCCGTTGTCATTTAAACGCCCGCCTATCGTATCCCTCAGGGCTCTGGGTTGTTCATAGATCTCTTTAAGCATAAAGTGTTCATAGCCGCCTTTTTCAGCAGCAACCGCATCCCACTTTACCTCAAATATTTCCTTCTGAACCGTGTTTCCCTGAAAATCTGATACCCGAACCCCGTCTCTGTCAATAATGGCTATTTCGCCATCAGAGAGAATATAGGTTTGACGGGTGTAGTTTAAGAAAGCGGGAATATCACTGGCTACGAAAAACTCCCCTTCGCCCAGCCCAATAACCAGAGGGCTGTCTTTACGGGCGACTACCAGATGCTGCGGATCATTCTTACTTATGGCTGCCAAGGCAAAAGAACCGTGAACTTTTGTTATCACCAGGCGCACAGCTTCAGCCAAATCTCCCATATAAAAATGTTCTACCAGGTGTGGCAGGACCTCGGTATCCGTCTCTGATAAAATCTGGTGTCCCCTGCTGATCAGCCACTCTTTCAATTCCAGATAATTTTCAATAATACCATTATGAACGACAGCAAAATCCCCGCTGCAATCAGAATGAGGATGAGCGTTAATATCCGAGGGACGGCCATGAGTAGCCCAGCGCGTATGTCCGATCCCAATCGTAGCATTGGAAAAAGCAGTGCCCAGTTTCTTCTCCAAAGCAGCCAGTTTTCCCACACTTTTACAAACCTTGATCCCCTGAGTTTCCAGGACAGCTACACCCGCTGAATCATAACCCCGATATTCTAACTTTTTCAAACCATCTACCAACACCGGAACAGCAGCTTTTTTGCCAATATAACCGACAATTCCACACATGTCAAAATCCTCCTCTTACCAATCAAGAAAAAATCGACCGCAGACATACATTCTCCGGTCGATCACATTTTAAGCACTCTTAAGCAAGGAGTTTCAAGCAAACATCTACACTTACCCCTTGTCTTGTAACTTGCTTTTGTCCCAAAGATTACTCCCCGGTTTTGTCGCAAGTCTTTCGATGACAAGCCACCGAGAGGGATCCGCCGAATCTTTCGATAACCCTCTACCTCGTCAACCATAATTTCGAAGTTCTCCGGGCAAGGCCCGCACTTCAAAAATGGTCCTGGCGCTGCGTTAATTGCCTAAAACTGATTCACCGTTATGAAGTCTTCCTCTTCTCCCACCCCTCTTCATAAAAATTAAGAAATATTCTGCCTTCACATGGCTAATTATACAGGGTATCCGGTCTGAAAGCCAAGTAATTATATTATATTTCCGATAATTTTCCATTTTCATTTTTTCATCTTTAATAATTCTTGTAAGGAGAGGATTTATAATCCTCTCCTTACAAGGCATCACAAGATATGATAATATCGATCACATCTTGCGCTAATTCTCTTAAACTAGTTTCGTCAGGTCCTTCGACCATAACCCTGAGCAGAGGCTCAGTTCCGGAAGGCCGTACTAAAATCCTGCCGCTGTCACCCAGGATTTTTTCAGTTTCCGCCACTTTAGCCCAAACATTGCTGTCAGCCATAATCTTGTCTTTATCCAGGACTCTGGTATTAACAAGTACCTGAGGCAAGCGCTGCATTTGAGCAGCTAAACGGGAAAGCGGCAGGTGACGGTCTTTTATTACCGTTAATAATTCCAAAGCTGTCAGCAAACCGTCTCCGGTAGTATTATGCTCCAGAAAAATGATGTGTCCGGACTGTTCCCCGCCCAATTTGGCACCGGTAAGTAATAGTTCTTCCATAACATAACGGTCACCGACTTGAGTCTCATAAACCTTGATACCGGCTTCCTTCAAGGCGATACGAAGTCCCAGGTTACTCATAACAGTTACCACTACAGCCTCACCGGGCAGCTGCCCTTTGGCCCGCTTGTTCAAGGCACAGATCAGCATGATAAAATCCCCGTCTACCAGCTGACCCTTCTCGTCCACAGCAATCAGACGGTCAGCATCTCCATCACAGGCCAAACCCAGATCTGCTCCCTGCTCCAAAACAGCTCGCTGCAAAATCTGAGGGTGAGTGGAACCGCAATTGGCATTGATATTCAGGCCGTCAGGCTGATCAAAAAGGGGAATTACTTCGACCCCCAGTTCCTCCAGAACAAGAGGTCCTACCCGGTAGGCTGCCCCATTGGCACAATCAATGACTACTTTTATACCTTTCAGCTCTCCGCAGGTATTTTTCAGGAAGTCTATATAGCACCGTTCAGCATCCGTAATCCTGATAACCCGGCCAAGATCCTGGCCGACAGCAACTTTCCAGGGCTTGGCTTCACTCAAGACAATATTTTCGATTTCCTCTTCCACGGAATCCGGTAATTTGTAGCCGGTTGCCGAAAAAAATTTAATGCCATTATCTTCGACCGGATTATGAGATGCCGAGATAACCACACCGGCGTTGGCCTTAAGTTGACGGGTCAATAATGCTATGCCCGGTGTCGGCAATATTCCTACCTGTAAAACATCTGCCCCCACAGAACAAATTCCGGCAATTAAGGCCGCCTCCAACATATCACCGGAAATCCTGGTATCTTTACCTATGACGATACGGGGATGAGGATGTTCTTTGCTCAAGATATAAGCACCTGCTTGTCCCAAACTAAAAGCTAAATCAGGGGTTAATTCCTGATTAGCCACCCCACGTACCCCATCAGTGCCAAATAAACGGCCCAAATTTTTCGACTCCTTTCATTTTTCAACAAGAAAACTTTTCTGATTTTTGAGTGCACAACACTAGGAACGGGCTTTTAGATTCATACTGATCTGCGGCACTGTTATCATTTCCACCCCGGGCGGAAGCTGCCAGTAAACCTTGCTGTCAGAATAATTACCGGCCGTCAAGCCAGCTGCATCAACCCATAACTGCAGCTGGTCAGGAACCAGAACCTTCAGAATATCGGGCTTACCCTGGACACTGACCTCAACCGCGGGGATGGCCGGGGATACTACAAGATCAGCAGCCACATTTCTAACTGTCACAGCGACTCCGCTCAAGGTTTTGCGGTTCGGAACTGATCCTATCTGAGCTACAACCGTTGGATTCGTCCCGGTTGCCAGAGTTACCCCCTGGGGCAAAGACAGCTTATCAGCTGTTATCTGAAAAACCTTGTCTGCCTTCAGATCTGTTATATCGACCGGCTCCGGCGTCAGAAACTCGATCTCTTGCAGAGAGTCGGGAGGCCCCCAAATTTCCACACTCTCCGGAACCGGCAAAAGGGCCAGCAATACCATCCCCTCTGCCGGGGTGCCGGTGCTGCTTACTTTCAGGGGAACCTTCTTGCTGGCCAGGCCTGCCGGCTGAATAGGAACAATTACTTCAACATTATTGGGAGAAGCCAGCAATACATCCACTGTGGGATCAGGACCATAAAGAGGTTGACCGTTCTGATCACGAAATGATACCGGGCAGGTAGTCTGTATGGCTGTGGCAGCACCGGTTATATCCAGCTCTGCAGTTACTTTTTCCAGTACGTTTAAAAGGGTGGACGGCCCGCGCACATTAACAGCAGCAGGTTTGACTATAGGATTACCGGCTAGAAATCCTGCTTGCGGGCTGCCGGAGATGTTAACAGCTACACCTAATATCTTTTCCTGGATAACATCAATTATCAGCGGCACACTGGCCGGCTGTACTTCCGCAATCTTGATATTATCGGACAGAACCTCTATGGCCACCGGGTAGTCTTGTTCCCCCGCAACTGCACCTGACAAATCAACATAGGCTGATAAGCCTTTGCTATTCAGGTCTGAATTGTCCTGCAAACGCACCTTAACCGCAGGCATTTTGGACATTACAACCAGGTTGGACGGCAGTCCTTTGGCTGCTACCTGGATAGTCAGGGTCTGATCAATACCGGGCGTAGCAGCAGTACCCTGGTAACTCACCCAAAGCCAGAAAAGCAAAGCAAAAAACAGGGAAACTACTTTATAGCCAAAATTACGTCTGACAATCTGATAAATTCTGCCCATAGCGCTCATCTGCTGCTACCTCCAAAAGGGTTGGTAAAAGAGGACCTGGAGCCTAGCTGTAATTCCTTCATCAGCTGCTCCCGTAATGTTTTATCATCGAGGAAACGGGTCAGAATGCCATTGACCGCAATCGATATGGCCCCGGTTTCTTCCGAAATAACGATCACAACAGCATCTGAGACCTCGCTTAAACCTATAGCTGCCCGGTGTCTGGTGCCTAACTCCTTAGCAATATTGGGGTTTTCGGAAAGTGGCAAAAAACAACCAGCCGCAGCTACCCTGTCTCCGCGCAAAATAACTGCCCCATCATGCAAAGGAGTATTGGGAATAAAGATATTGACCAAAAATTCGGAAGAAATCACACCATCAATCTTGATGCCTGTTTCTATGTAATCCTGAATTCCTGTTTCCCGTTCCAGAACAATCAAGGCTCCTATCCGATTCTTGGATAGAAGCTGGGCACAGCGCACCAACTCCTCAATCAAATTCCTGAAAGCTTCCCCACCCAAGGTCAGGGGATGGGTTTTAAAGAACCTCCCTCTGCCCAACTGTTCCAAAGCCCGGCGCAGTTCCGGCTGAAAAACCACAGGAAGAGCAACGAACAACATTTTCCAGACTTGATCAAGCAGCCAGCTGATCGTATTCAGATGTAAATACCGGGAAAGATAGGACGCTACTATAAGAACAAAAAGCCCCTTTAAGAGTTGGACTGCCCTTGTGCCTTTAATGAGCATCAATAATTGGTAGAACACTACTGCTACAACAATAATATCAAGCACGCTGCGCCAATCAAAAAAACGAAATTGCAACAGAAATTCCGACACGGCTGTCCTCCTCTCTCATTTCTTTATCCCGGGTAATATATTGCCTGTATAACTTCTGTATCTGGATTATAATTTTTAATTTGCATTTTCCAATATTTTCTACCGGCAAGTCAAAAAAACCTTACCGCCAAGAGAACTTTTTGTTAATTTAATTATACCCTCTTTCGGGAATATAGAAAACAGCCTGCAGAATAAAAGACTTGTCTTCAGAAAATTGGACAAGATGCCAATTATGGCCAATAGCAATATACTTATCGGCGTATCGGCTTAATAAAACCTTTTCTTATGATTGGGAAAGCCGGTTTTTCCTGTTTTAAAGGAAAACCCGGCTTTCAGCACTTTTGCAGTGAATATATCTGCTTTCACAGTCACTCCAGACCGGAAAAATCAAGGGTTGCAAAAAGATCTTCCAGTTCTTCTGCTCGTCGGATCAGCTTTACACTGCCATCTGGCTGGAGAAGCAGTTCTGCCGAACGTAATTTGCCATTGTAATTGAATCCCATAGCATGACCATGGGCTCCGGCATCATGAATAACAACAATATCGCCGATATCCATACGGGGCAAGGCCCGGTCAATAGCAAATTTATCGTTATTTTCACACAAACCGCCTGTTACATCATAAATATAATCACAGGGCCAATCTTCCTTGCCCATTATGGTTATATGATGATAAGCTCCGTAGAGGGCAGGCCGCATCAGATTTGCCATGCAGGCATCCAGTCCGACATAATTCTTATAGATTTCTTTTTTATGCAAAACAGTGGCTATGAGATAACCATAGGGCCCCAGGATCATCCTGCCGCTCTCGATAGCGATCTTCAAGGGAACCAGACCATTGGCCACAATTATTTTTTCATAAGCCTCCTTGACACCCTGGCTGATAGTTTCCAGACTAACCTCTTCCTGTTCCGGCCGGTAAGGGATGCCGATACCGCCGCCCAGATTAACAAACTCCATTCTGATCCCCAGTTTTTGGTAGATCTCGACAACCAGTTTAAACATCATGACGGCAGTCTCGATAAAGTAGCGGGCATCAAGTTCATTGGAAATAATCATGGTATGGATACCGAAACGTTCCGCTCCCTTTTCCCGCGCAAGCTTGTAGGCCTCAAAAAGCTGCTCTTTGGTTAAGCCGTATTTGGCCTCCTGGGGTTTGCCGATAATGGCGTTACCGCCGTCGCGCATGCTGCCGGGATTATAGCGAAAGGAGATCAACTTCGGAATTCCGGCATGCTTTTCCAGATAATCAATATGGGAAATATCGTCAAGGTTAATAATGGCCCCCAGTTCTTTGGCCTTCCGGTACTCAGGTGCCGGAGTATTATTGGAGGTAAACATAATTTCCTCACCCAGGATATGGACCTTTTCCGCTAAAACAAGTTCTGCCATTGAACTGCAATCCGCCCCGAAGCCCTCCTCCTGCAAGACCCTGAGGATGTAGGGATTGGGTGTCGCTTTGACTGCGAAATATTCTTTGAATTCAGGTGCCCAGCTGAAGGCTTCTTTCAACCTGCGGGCGTTTTTCCGGATAGCCGATTCATCATAGATATGAAAGGGTGAACCGTATTCTTTAATAATTGCCTCGATTTGTTCCCTGGTGAAAGGCAGCTTCTTTTCCGCCACAAAATTTTCCCCCTTGTATTTGGCTGAATCAGATATCCTCCAAGTATCCATGCTAGGGCAGTACTAATGAATGATAGTATGAATCAGGTGTTTTTTAAGACTGAATATGAAAAAGACATTCCTTATATTATGATATATTCCCGGAATAATTGTCAAACTGTTTTCGTTTATTTATTAATATTTTCGTTCATACTGCCTGTCCTGTAGCCTTTCAAATCAAGGGCTATATAGGTAAAGCCGATTCTTTTCAATTCAGCATAAACTTCATCCATTATCCTTTCGCCAAAAAACTTCTTCCGTTCCTCCACAGCAACCTCGATCCGGGCCAGATCACCATGGTGGCGCACTCTGACCTGCCTGAAGCCCAGATCCAGCAAAAACTGCTCAGCCCGGTCTACCATGCCCAGTTTTTCGGCAGTGATTTCCTGACCATAGGGAAATCTGGAAGCCAGACAGGCAAAAGACGGCTTATTCCAGACAGACAAACCCATTTCCCTGGCTAATGCTCTGATTTCATCCTTGGTTAGGCCGCAGTCCTTGAGCGGGCTGACAACCTGCAGTTCCTTTGTGGCCAGCATACCCGGCCGGTAATCGCTGAGGTCATCGAGATTGGCCCCATCGGCAATATAGCTGAGGCCATTTTCCCGGGCTGTTTCGATAATCCTGGTAAACAGTTCTTTTTTGCAGTAATAGCAGCGGTCAACCGGGTTAGCGGCAAAACCTTCTAATTCCAGTTCCTCCGAATCAATAATTGCATACCTTATCCCCTTTGCCCGCACAAAACTCTCAGCCTGCCGAAACTCTCTCTCGGGGAAGGTGGTTGATCTGGCGATTACAGCCAGGACTCTATCTTTTAAAATATCGTGGGCAACTTTCAAGAGAAACGTACTGTCCAGTCCCCCGGAAAAACCTATGGCCATACTGCCCATTTCTTTGATCCTGGTTTTCAGGGCTGTTAATTTATTCTGCATGTCGATGGTTCTCAACCTCCGCTCCCTGGCGCTTTTCTTTTTATTCCAAAAGAGTCTTATACTCCACTCCGACGGCTTCGGCAATACGCAAAGCCCAGGTAGGACTCATGCTGCGCCGGCCCCTCTCCAGATCGCTGATAATATTGGGGGCTAATCCTGTGCGGCGGGCTAACTCTTTCTGGGTCCCAATAGCAGCCTGGAGTCTGGCCTCCCGGACTTTCCAGCCACCATAAATTTTCTTTTCTTCAGTCATGCCTTCTTTTCCTCCTTTATCCTGAGATCAGCTTCGTCTTTATCTTTACCCGAATCAGCCGGTTTTTCTCTCAACAGTCAGCTGTCTTATTCTCCCACTTCTATATTATAAAGGATTTTTATTTCATAGAACATATGTTCTATGAA
>DDXI01000028.1 GCA_002347475.1 Peptococcaceae bacterium UBA2264 | reverse complement strand
AAACGCCTGCAAACAACCTTAACATTTTCTCCGACTTCAATAAATATGCTTATCCGGGTCATCAAAGCGGACAACGCTCTGCCCCGATGCTTCTCTTACTGCTGCTTCAATTCATTTCTTTATGTATTTTGGACAGGTTCGTTTATCCTTACAAATTTCCAGTAAATTCAGCGAGCGTCTTGACTTCACAGCCCTTGCCTGCGTAATAGCTGAGCATTTCGTCCATCTTTTTAAGATCATAGCTGGTGACACAGTCGGAAATGACATGTACGGGGTAACCGGCCTTGGTCATGTTGAAGCAGGTGGATTTCACGCAGGCGGTGGCATCCGCACCGGTAATGTAAAACTCGTTTATGCCGTTTGCCTCGATAAATGCGGTAAATTCTTCACTTGTCAGAGCGTTGCCCTTGGTTTTCAGGAAGATGTTTTCCGATACGATCTTCATCTCGGGAACAAGCTCTGCGCCTTTTGTGTCCGGCTTGAAGGTGCGTGTACCTGAGGAAAGATTGTTGTGCTTGATGTACACAACGTGCATTCCCTTCCTCACAGCCCAATCTATGGCGGTGTTGATGTTATCTATGATTTCCTTGTAGTGTTTCGTGATGTCGTTCTGAATATCGATGATAACAAGTGCTTTCGTATCCATATCTCTTCTCTCCTTATGTTTATCAAATTTAAATGTCTCACAGGTAATTGTTCTGTTGCTTCAACCTAGGCTCGTGGCATCAACACGACTGTTTCCACATGAAATTTTTAGGCTATTTCACATTTTTGAAAAGCATAGTAAAAATGCTGTATTTTTGCGGGTTAAAAGTCTATTCTGAGTTCTCGTCTTATAAATCTCGATTAGGCCATTTTCAAATTTCACTTCTTTGAACTGTATTTTTTGCTTTTTCTCTGGACTCCATTTTCGCCTTTTGTAACATTGCTTCGGCGTTGTTTTTCAATTTGCACCGCTTGAAATGTTTCCTTAGATAGGATCGCCGGATTGTTGTTCTCTGACAGGTAATATGATTCATGTTTTCCGTCATCTAGCAGTCGAACATTCCCTTATATTTTTCATTGCTGAGCATTACATCAATTGTCCGTTTGCACCATTTATCTTTTCCGGTAGGAGACTTAATTCCTGGTCGCTCCAACTCAGATACAATTCCTATTATGCTCTTGTCTTGAAGATACTTGTTAAAGATTAACTTTACATTTTTAGCTTCATTATCATCGATAACTAAATTGATAATATTGGTCTCATGACAATTGGATTTTCTTATTTTCATCTAAATAAAATGCTAAATACTTCCTACATTACGTTATTTATCACCTAAATTAGATTTCATCATCTACCTTTACATGAGATACAAAGATAGGTCCATTAAAGGCGTGCCTATATGTGATTTTTTCTGTTTGGAACAAGGTCAACTCATCCGTCAGACCGTTTATTGCGTTGTTTCTTATCCTTTCAATATCTTCTTCATTCGGGATCGTATCATTAGACAACCCACAATTGTAGAGTACAACTTCATATGTTTGTATACCGTTTTGTATATATGTGGAATACTCTTTCAAGATATAAATAGGTTTTTCCCTGATGCTCTGTGGCAGCGCTGTATACTTTTCACCATCGTAATCCCATGCTTTTCTCATGGAGAGATGGCTTATCCCGGTTATTTCAAAATGTGATGCGACAACTTCATCAACATAGGATTGACTCATAATGCCTTTGTCATCTCCCCAGTTGTCCAAGTTAATTGCAAAAGCCCAGAAAAGGTAATTGGGACTTTCAGTAGGCGCCTCTTTTTCGGCGAAAAACGGAACATAATCTAATCGATTTTCTCTGGAAAAATCAAAATAGTATTTTGCTAATCGCTCGTACTCTTTCGGCGCAGTGTTTTCAGTTTCTGAGATGAGCTCCACTTGAGTAGCAGCCATTTCACTTGATAATTTTTGGTTCTTTGCGTTAAGTTGAGTGATGGCAATTATACAGACAAGAAGAGCAGCACTTAAAACCAACGAAATCATGATGCTCTTTTTATTTGACTGGCATTTCTCTCCTTTATCATTTTGTGCCGCGTCTGCATTTTCCAACTCATCTATTAAAAGATAATCCGTCGAAACATTAAAAATCTCACTTAGTTGAATAATTTTTTTAATTTCAGGGCTCGTTTGACCTGCTTCCCATTTGGAAATAGCTTGTCTAGAAACATCTAGCTTTTCACCTAATTCTTCTTGTGATAAATTGCTAGCTTTCCTTAGTTCTTGTAATTTGAATGACAAATCCATGTAATCCCTCCTGCTATATATAATTTATCTATGAGTTAAATGTACCAAAATGCCTTGGTTGCATCTACCAACCAAGCATGGAAAATTGTCAATCACAGGTTGCTTCTGCAATTATATTGCCAATATTACCAGTCCCATAAAGCATTGTATTTGGTGTCTAACCATCATTTCGCTCTATCCCATTATTGTGTTTAGTCTATTATTCAACTTTTTTACCTCAACATCCAATCCGACCACACAACCCCGGCGAAAATAAAAAACATCTAATCTGAACACTTATGAATCTCTGACATCCAATCTGCTCTGTACACACCCGTTGACATCTAATCCGCTCTGTACGGGGTCTAACTGCCATCTTGGACACGTTCCCCCAAAGCAGAAAATCATCGCTTTTCTTCCACCAGATTTTCACTCTAAAACACCGAAAAGCCTATATTTTAAGGCTTTTCAGATGTCTATTTTTCAGTCCTTGTTATCAATACTACCACTCAACGTGAAGTTATTAGGCTATTTATTATTTTCACTGCTTTGAACTGTATTTTTTGTTTTTTCGCTGGCTTGCTTCTTTGCCTTTTATCACATTGCTACGATGTTGTTTTTCAAACTGCACCGCTTGGAACGTTTCGGAGGCAATGGTGGGATATAGTGTATTCTTTTATTATCAGCCATAACCAAACCTCCGTAATTGCAGATTCATTGAAACTGGAATTTATCGAGTTTAATTTGTTTATACCTTTGTGCTCACAATCTTTTGAGCAAAGTCAGTTGCTTCTTTTAAATCCTTAGCGTTGGGATGACTCGCAGAGACAAATAGTATACTGCCCCTGCAAACAAATTCGTCAATTACTCTTATTCCTTTTTCTTCAAGTATGCTGCGAACTGCGATCTGCTTTTGTCTGCCTGAAGCGCAGCTTGTTACAAGTGCCGCGCTCTTGAGCAAGGGTGCTTCAAGCTTCTTTATGTACTCTAATAGCTCCGGCATACTAACACCGCCATAAATGCCGCCAACTAAAAAAAGCAAATCAATATCTTGCAACGCCGGTTTCTCAGTTATATTTATAATTTTAACATTTAAAAACGAGCCGATTGCTTCAGCCAATTTTTTTGAATGTTTGGTTTTGGTTGCATATATGACGGCGATTTTCTGCATTTTCAATACCGCCTGCATTCATAAATTTTTAAAAAATGTCCCATTATTGAATTCGCCCATACCATATTAAATTCAAGTTTTCCTGTCCAAAACGTGTATTCATCTTTACATAAAGCACTATGGCTAATCAACATATAAGCACGTTTTGGACATGTTAGTTAGCCTATCTGCAACTTTTTTACCCCAACATCCAAGCTGCCCACACAACCTCGATTATTTCAAAAAACATCTAAATCGACCATTCGCAAACCACTGACATCTATCCTGCTCTGTTTCCAATCAGCCGACACCTTCGGTTTGGCTTCTTGGACAGCTATCGCATGGTCAGTTCTAATCTGCTCTCGTCGTCCCTTCGGTCCTAGACAGCAGAACAACTGACTCAATATGCCTTGAGTAGACAAAAATGATGTCGTTAGAATATATTGGGGCCTTGGTGGAAAATCAAACTGTATATTTACATCAAGGTATTTTCTATTCAACCAATGACAACAACAACTTCTCAGATTCAATAACTAACTTAGCAACAAACTCAAGAAATGGTTGATAATCCATGGTGGTATGGGCATGATCCAACACATTATAATACTGCGCTCTGTTTTCTTTCTTTATGATAATGGGAGGATATCCATTTTTCATTAATTCAAAGTTCAAAAGCAGTCTGGATGTTCTTCCGTTTCCGTCAATAAATGGGTGGATTTTTACAAATTCACCATGTAGAAGTGTCGCTCTTACAATCGGGTGATATGACTGCCATTCTTCTTTATACTCCAGAATTAGGTTCTGCATAAGTGAACTGATTTCATAGTGCTTGGGCGGAATATGAATAGCACCACCAATCACTACATTTTCCATCCTGTACCTACCTGCATTCTGATTGTCGATCTCTTTAAGAATAAGGGCATGAATGTTTTTTATATTCCATTCAGATAAAGGTTCATTATGACTGATTATTTCTTCCAAGTATAGAATTGCTTCTCTATGATTGATTGCCTCCAAATGTTCCACAACGCTTTTACCACCAATAGTTATTCCCTCTAGAACAACTTTTGTTTCTGATAAAGTTAAAGTATTCCCTTCGATAGCATTACTATTATACGTCCATTCAATAATCAGCTTTTCGTGCAGCGAATCTGCTAATTGCTTTGAGAACGGTCTATGTTTATCAATCTTTTCTTTCATCTCATCAATTCCGCTAAAGTCATACACAATGCCTTCATATGATTTTCTATAACTTACTCTGGCATCGGCAGGCTTGACTGCATCATATGGAATTGACCAGTTTCGACCGAATTTTACAGCTCCTTCGATTCGTCCCTCTGAGCATAGCACACGTATTCTTCGGGCACTGATTTGCCACTTGTTGCTAGCCTCAGATATACTCATATATTTCATAAGAATCACCTCAACAACATAATATACCGATATCGATACATTGTAAACATTATTCCGATATCGGTATAAAACAAACCCTTGAATCTTATTTATAATTCAAGGGTTGAAAGCGTTGAATTTACTTGCTCCTACCGTTTTGCAAGCTTCACAATGGCCTCACAATGCCCTGTCTGCGGAAAAATATCCACAGGCTGCACAGCCTCGATTTCGTAGTGTCCCCCGGCGATAATTCGCTTTAAATCCCGCACCAGGGTGGCAGGATCGCAGGATACATAAACGATCCGCGCCGGTGCGGCTTCCAATACTGCATCGATCACCGCCGGCTCGCAGCCTTTGCTGGGCGGATCCATCACCACCACATCCGGCAAATTGGCCGTCTCACGACGTTTCTGCTCCAGGATTGCTGCTTCGGCGGCGAGTGCCTCGGGTTCCATTTCAGCCTTCGCTTCAGCCGCTTCGACCGCCTGGGCTGCCTGGGCCATTTTCTGCCAGCGATCGGCGACTTTTTCGGCCAAAGGCGCTGCCTCTGTTTTCGCTTCCGTAACTGTGGGATGGATGATCTCCGGAAGCAGTTCCTCCGCCAAGCCGGTCACAAACTTCACATTGCCTAGCTTGTTGAGCCGGGCGTTGGTCTGTCCATCTTTTACAGCCGCCGACACAGATTCAATGCCCAGGACGGATTTTGCTTTGGCTGCAAAATACAAGGTAATGGAGCCGGTGCCGCAGTACAGGTCCCAGACTCGTTCCTTGCCGGTAAGCGACGCCATCTTCAAGACCTGGTCAAAGAGGACCTTGGCCTGGGCTGTGTTCACCTGAAAGAAAGATTCCGGTGAAATGCCATAACGGATTTTTCCCAAATGCTCCACCAAAATCAGATTGCCCCAGAGGGTTTCCGGCTTGCCTTCCAGCACCGGACCTTCTTTGAGGTCCGCGGTCAGCCAGCCAATGCCCTGCAGCAGCTGCTTGGGCACCGGCGCCATGGGCGGCAGTGTCTTGGGATCCTTGGGAACGAATGTTTTTAGGAAATCCGGCAGCCACACCGGTTTGTCAACCGCGCCAATCAAGACCAGGATCAGCTGGCCCGTGGTTTTGCTTTCCCGGATCATTAAGTGATGTAAGCCTTGAGCGCCAATCTCTGCTCCGGCGCTTTCCAGCCAATACGCAATGGCTTGGATCAGACCATTGGCCTGGTCCGAAAAAAGGCCCGGACACCCTGTTCCCGCAACCAGCCTGCTTTTTCTCTGATAAAATCCGATCTTGACCTTCTCTCCCTGCTTTTGCACGGCAAAGATTCCTTTGTTGCGATAACCCCAAGGCTCATGGGCGCCCAAGACCGACTGGATCTCCACCTTTGCGCTTTCCTCCCGACCCAGCCCCCGGAAGGCCCGCTCCACGATGTCCTTTTTGATCTGCAGCTGATGTTCATAGGAAGCGTGCTGCAGTTGGCAGCCGCCGCATAGCCCATAATAAGGGCACCGCGGCTGGACCCTATGCTCGGATTCCGTCAGCAGCTGTTTTAATTCACCAAAAACCACCTTGCTTTGACTGCCTTTTTTAGGCTGTCTTTGCCCTCTGTAGGGCNNGCTGCCTCCTATAACGATTTCGGTGTTTTATTTCGTAGACGTGTCTTCCCCACGTCTACACTTTTTTATGAATTTCTCAAAGAAAACCCTTCACATAAGGAAATATTGTGATAAAATAAGTTCTAGCATTTTTTGATAGCCGGTTATCGTTTTTTTCGATAACCAGATTATCTAATTCTATATTCCTGATTATACCATACTAAGGAAGATGAACATGATCGAAATCTCGCATCTATACAAAGAATATCAGGGGGATCTTCACAAGATTCAGGCCTTGGAGGACATCAACCTCACCATTGACCAAGGGGATATCTTTGGCATCATCGGTATGAGCGGTGCCGGCAAGAGCACCCTGATCCGCTGCATGAATCTCTTGGAAAAGCCCACCAGCGGCAGCATGCGGGTGGATGGCCAGGAAATGACCACCCTGACAGACGCTCAGCTGCGGGATGCCCGCAAGCAGATCGGCATGATTTTTCAGGGCTTCAATCTCCTGATGCAGCGCACGGTCCTGGACAATGTGGCATTCCCTCTGGAGCTGAGCGGCACGCCCAAAGAGGAGATCCGGCGGCGCTGCCTGGAAATGCTTGAGCTGGTCGGCTTGCAGGATAAAGCGGGTGCCTACCCTTCCCAGCTTTCAGGCGGCCAAAAGCAGCG
>DDXI01000185.1:13048-18170 GCA_002347475.1 Peptococcaceae bacterium UBA2264 | reverse complement strand
CTTACTATTGATACTGCTGTCCAGCAGGCAGCATATGAGGCTCTCAAGGGTAAAACCGGAGCTATTGTTGCCCTGGATCCCAAAACCGGAGAGGTTCTGGCTATGGTCAGCCAGCCGAGCTCAGACCCGGCTGAGATTACTGGTAACTGGAGCGAAGTGGCAGGACGACCAGGCAGTCCGCTTGTCAACCGTGCTCTTTCCTTGTATCCGCCGGGATCTGTTATGAAGGTGGTGACTTCTCTTGCTGTGCTGCGTTCGGGTGTCAGTACGGAAGAACTTTATGACTGTAAGGGATCAGTAATAGTTAACGGTCAGACTGTGGTTGATAGCAGTACTCACGGCTTGGTTAATTTTAAAACTGCTTTGGCTAAATCCTGTAATACTTATTTCGCCACTTTTGCTGTCCGCGCCGGAGATCAAGGCTTTTTGGCTGCCGCCAAAGCCTTTGGTTTTGGACAGACAATTCCTCTGGAATTAGCTGTTCCCCCCAGCACTATTGTCAATAATGAGCCTGATCCCAGGCGTCTGGATCCCAATCTTTTGGCGGCAAGTGCTTTTGGTCAGGGTCAGGTCCTGACAAGTCCTCTGCATATGGCTCTGATTGCTGCAGCCATTGCTAATGACGGGATTATTATGGTTCCTCACCTTGTGCAGCGAGTGAGGGATCCGAAAGAGAACCTTTTGTACCAGGCTCAGGTCAAGCCCTGGCTGACTGCCTTGTCGGCACAGGAAGCTGAGACGATTACTGAGGCTATGGTTACCGCTGTTACTTCCGGCACTGCTGTCCGGGGTGCTTTACCCCATGTACAGGTAGCAGCGAAAACCGGTTCAGCAGAACCGGGGGGCAATTTAATGACACATGCCTGGTATATAGCTTTTGCTCCGGCAGATGATCCTCAGATTGCAGTTGCGGTTATAGTAGAAAATGGTGGTCCCGGAGGCGAAGTTGCAGCTCCTCTTGCCCGGGATCTTATCGATAAAGCTCTTAGTCGGAAAGTGGGAAATAATAAATGAGCAAAATTTTTGGTGGGCGCTATGAGGTTATTGCCAAAATTGGCGCCGGTGGGATGGCTATTGTCTATAAAGCCAGGGATCAGTTGTTAAATAGGGTCGTCACGATCAAAGTATTGCGTGACCAATTTATAAGCGATGAGGATTTTATCCGGCGTTTTCGGCGGGAGGCCCAATCTGCCGCCAGTTTATCACACCCAAATATTGTTTCTATATACGATGTAGGTAAAGATGGTGACCAGGAATATATTGTTATGGAGTATATCGAAGGCCGCAATCTGAAGGAGATTATCCGGGAATATGCGCCTTTAACCACAGAAAACACACTCCACTTGGCCAAACAATTAGGTGAGGCCCTCAATCATGCTCATGAGCATAACATTATCCACAGGGATATTAAGCCCCAAAATATTCTGATAACCGAAGACGGCCGGGCCAAGATTACTGATTTTGGCATAGCCCGAGCTGTTTCTGCGGCAACTGTGACTCATACGGGCGATATAATTGGTTCAGTCCATTATTTGTCACCGGAACAGGCTAAAGGTCTTTTGAGTAATGAACAATCGGATATATATTCTTTAGGTATCATTATTTATGAACTTTTGACAGGCCAGGTTCCCTATGATGGTGAAACACCTATCGCCATTGCCCTGAAACATCTGCAGGAACAGCCTTTGCCGCCCAGCAGGATAAATCCGCGTATTGAACCGGAGTTAGAGGCCGTGATAATGAGGGCAATTGCCAAGTCGCCCCAGACTCGCTATGCTAATGTCCGGGAATTGCTGGAAGACCTGCAAAAAGTTGAGGCAGGGCATAAGGTTAATCATGTGGTCGATCAGGTTTATATGGACAATGATGCTACCATGATCCATAAATCCCTGGCCCTGGAGGTCAGTTCTGCAGCTTCTGCTGCTGTGGCTGATTCTGCAGATTCAGCCGCAGCAGTTGGGAAGTCAGTGTCCGGATCCTTGTTCAGACGCAAACGCTGGCTGTTTATCGCCGGGGCAATCTGTCTTCTTATTTTGGGTATAGGCGGTTTTTGGCTGCGCAGTTATGTGACGGTTAAGGAGACTGTGGTCCCGGATCTGACGGGTCTTACCACCAAGGTGGCCGAAATACTCCTGCAACAGAATAACCTGACTCTGGATCAGGAGTTAGTAACTGAATATAGTGACAGTGTGGAAAAAGATCAGATAATTGGTCAGGATCCCGAGCCTAATGCCCGAGTCAAGGTAGGCAAGGTTGTCTATGTTATTGTCAGTAAAGGAAAAGAAATGCTGGAGTTTCCGGATCTGAAGAGGGATAACACGACTAAGGAAAATGCCGAAAACCTGATCCAGCATCTCGGATTTACCGGAGAAATAACCAGTGAGGAAGTTTTTAGCAACACTGTTCCCAAGGGAACAGTGGCAGATCAGGATCCTCTCCCTCTGACCTCCTATCCCAAGTCCGGTCCAATTAAATTAACGATCAGTAAAGGCCCGGAGTTTGTCGATATTACCATGCCGAATGTGATTGGCAAGACCTCTGCTGAAGCCGAGTCTTTGCTGGAACAGAATAAGCTGGTAGTTGTTATAGACACGGAGAGTTCCAACGAATATCCGAAAGATCTGGTTATCAGAACTGTTCCTCAGCCTGATACTGCTATCAAACAAGGAATCCAGGTGACAGTTTATGTTTCCCAGGGACCGGGACCAGTTGCCAAAGATATTTCCAAAAACGTTATCCTGGCATATGTGATTGATGAGGTGCCTGACGATGACAAAGCTCATGATGTTGTCGTGAAAATTAAAGATTATCGCGGCTGGGTTATAGTCTGGCAAAAATCTTATAAGGTGGGGGACAAGACAGATATCCCTGCTGAAACCCGCTATTATGCTCCAGCTACCCTGCAGGTTGTCATAGATGGCAAGGTTGAATATGAAAAGAAACTCTCTTGACGGAAAAACGAGGTAAAGAATGATACAAGGTATCATACTCAAAGGCTATAGTGGTTTTTACTATGTTTTTGCCCAAGACCGGGTATGGGAATGCTCCCTGCGCGGTCGCTTTCGTATTAAGGATCAGGATTTTTTTCCCGGTGACCGGGTAAAGATTTTGCCTTCGGGCCCGGGTAAGGCGTCCATCGAAGAGGTGGAGAAACGGCATAATGTTCTGACTCGTCCCCCCATCGTGAATGTGGACCAGGCCTTGCTGATATTTGCCCAGACCTCGCCCAACCCGGATTACAATTTTCTGGATCGTCTGTTAATCCAGGTAAGTGAGGCTGATATCAAACCTGTGCTGGTTGTGACCAAGACAGACTTGGGGGAAAGTGCTGATAAGAAGGCCGAAGACCTGTTTGCTTATTACGAAAGAATCGGCTATGAGGTTTACCGGATTTCCAGTGTTACCTGCCAGGGCCTGGAGGAAGTCCGGCATTGTCTGGAGGGGAAAATCAGCGTGCTGGCCGGACAGTCCGGTGTTGGTAAATCCAGTTTGCTGAATGCGCTGTGCCCTGGCCTGGAGCTCAAAACCAGTAGGGTCAGCCGTAAAATTGCCCGCGGACGTCATACCACCAGACATGTTGAGCTAATGGTCTGTGCCGGCGGTTTGGTCGCTGACACACCGGGTTTTTCTTCCCTTGATTTACCCAAAATGAAAAAAGAGGAGTTGGCAGAGCTTTTCCCGGAATTCCTGTCTTATCTTGGCCGCTGCCGCTTCAAAAGCTGTCTTCATAACAAAGAACCTGATTGTGCGGTTAAGGAAGCAGTTAAAAACCGGGATATCCTGGCTCTGCGATATGAACATTACTTGATATTTTTACAGGAATTAATGGCAAGTGAGAGGAGTTATTAATGTGATCAGGGTGGCGCCTTCTATATTATCAGCCGATTTTTCCCGGCTGGGAGAAGAAATAAAAATAGTGGAACAGGCCGGTGCGGAACTGCTCCACATTGACGTTATGGATGGACATTTTGTGCCCAATCTTACTTTGGGGCCGTCTTTGGTAAAGTCCCTGCGGGGCTGCAGTAAACTTCGTTTTGATGTTCATCTCATGATTGAAAAACCGGAAAGTTTTATCGAGCAATTCGCGGCAGCAGGAGCGGATCTTATAACTGTTCATTTGGAAGCTACTCCCCACATACACAGGGTGATCCAGCAGATAAAGGGTCTGGGAATCACAGCAGGGGTAGCGCTTAATCCGGCTACCCCCTGGGAGGGTTTGCGATATGTTCTGGAAGACTTGGATATGGTCTTGTTTATGACTGTCAATCCCGGCTTTGGCGGTCAGGAGTTTATTCCCAATGTTTTGCCCAAAATCAAATCCTTGCATCGTCATCTGAGAGAGTCGCAATCGCCATGTCAGATCGAGGTTGATGGCGGGATACATGCCGGAACCGCTGTTGCCGCCGTTGAGGCAGGAGCGGAAATTTTAGTAGCCGGAGCAGCAATTTTTTCCCGGCCTGATCCGGCCCTGGCCTTGCAGGAACTGTTAACGGCAATCAATCAGAGGGCAAAAGGGTAAGATATAAACAAGCAAGAATTTGGCATTGCGGATCAGGGATCTTAATCCATGTTTTGAGGAGCAGGTTGAAGTTGAAAATTGCGGTGTTGGTTAATGGTGTATGGGACAGTGAATGGGGCAGGCAAGAATTGGTCGACGTCGGCTTTCTGGTCTGTGCTGACGGCGGCGGTAATTCAGCCCTGCTTTCCGGTCGTTTGCCTGATGTTCTGATAGGAGATTTGGATTCGATAACACCCGAGAATTTGGTAAAATGTATAGAAGGCGGGACGAAGATTATTCGCTATCCCAAAGAAAAGGACCAGACTGATTTGGAGCTTGCTTTGGATTATACCCGTTTTCAGGCTCCGACGGAGTATCTGGAAAGGGAGATCTGGCTCTATGGTGCTACAGGCGGAAGAATTGATCACCTTCTGGGCAATATTGCTCTCTTATTAAATTATGCCCGGCGGGGCTGGAAAATTATACTCAAGGATCCGGAACACCTCATCTGGATCATTCAGAAGCAAGAAAGTATTTCCGCAAATATTGGCCAGGAAATATCTCTTATAGCCCTGACCGAAAAAGCAGTTGTGACAACCGAAGGCTTCTATTACCCCTTAAAAT
>DDXI01000185.1:0-13008 GCA_002347475.1 Peptococcaceae bacterium UBA2264 | reverse complement strand
TTTAGTTGAATTTAATTGAGGGTATGATCAGACGGCACGTTGAACCTTACCGGAACGCAGACATCTGGTGCATACTCTGAGCCGGACAGGTGTACCGTTAACCAAGGCACGAACCCGCTGTAAATTAGGTTTCCAGGTCCTTTTTGTTCGAATATGAGAATGGCTTACCTGCATTCCGGTACGAACTCCTTTGCCACATACAGCACATGTGTTAGCCATGTCTTTAACCTCCTTGCACACGAAATGACACTTTTTAAGTTTAACAAAAATATTCTGGCTTGGCAAGACAGAATATTTATTTCGATAGTCAAAAGTTACTAATGGGATATTAAATAAAATTATAATTATAAAAGATGCCGGAAGGGGGCATTTATCGTGGGCTAAGAAATCACTAATAGCTTGGGAAAAATCAATATATCGGAGACAGCTGCCGCTATCATGGAACGTGTCCGCCAAGACATTGAGAAATTACCGGATTTTCCGTTACTAAAGTTAATATCTATGTGCAGGGTGTTCGGATTATGGATAAAGAAGAAAAACCGGACAAACCAGAAAAGGTGACAGTAACCCAGTGAGAAAGGATTAGAACTGATTTTTATGCTTGATAGGCAACAAAGGGTCGTGTTAAATAATCTCAGAAGGGCCTTTCAGACCGAAAAAAGGCAAGGATATGCTAATACAGGAGCAGTTGGGGGATTTCACGCCTTTTTGTCAGGGATGATATCGAGGTTGGAACAGCTTTTCCCCGGGGCTGATTTTGCAGCAGTCAAGCAAATTACTGCCGGTTATCAGGTTGGGGATTCACTTTCAAGGCGGCAGGGTTTAAGCACCTTGGCGGGTTTTCTGGATCGGCTCGAAAAAAGAACTGAAAAGAAGCCGGAAAAGAAGCTTGATATAAAACCGGAAATAAAGTCGGCCCAAAAACCTGTTGCTGCCAAACAGACCGGAAAAACTGAGCTGCAATATCTCAAAGGGATAGGTCCTCAAAGGTTTAAACAATTGCAGAAAGCTGGAATTGAGGCCATTGAGGACCTGCTTGTCTATTACCCCCGCCGTTATGAAGAGCGCCGTCAGGTTAGCCTTGCTCAGCTAAAAGATGGTGAATGTGTTACAATTACTGCCCGGGTAACAGGCAGTCGGGTTTCCGGGGGAAAAATTAAAGTGATTAAACTTGTTCTGGAACAGGATGGACGCCGGGCCTTTGCAGTATGGTTTAACCAGCCCTATATAATCCAGCAGTATCTGCCTGGAACTCTTGTTTCAGTAACAGGAAAGGTTCGTTTCTATCAGAGCATTCCGGAAATAATAGTCACTGAGATCAATAAATATACCCAGGAGGAAAAATATAGTGTTTCCCAAGCCAGGACATTCTTGGCAGAGACAGAGATTGTCCCGCTTTATCCTGAGAGTGCCGGCTTGTCTTCCCGGGTATTGCGCCCTATCCTCAAAGAGGCGCTGCTTCATAGTGAACGGTATTTTCCGGAATTTCTGGAGAAGGAAGATCAGCAGGAGTGGATGGAGAGGGCCCTGGCTCATCGGGAGATACATTTTCCCACATCCTGGGACAGTCTGCAGAAAGCGCGGGAACGTTTGGTCTGGGAAGAGGTCACCTTTCTGCAGTTAGCAGTGGCCCGGATGCGTCTGGGGATAGAACGACAGGATAGCCCTCCCCTGCCAGGAGGTAGTGAACTGGTTAAGCGCTTTCGGGCCGGGTTGCTTTTCCCTTTGACTTCAGCCCAGGAACGGGTTATTGAGGAAATATTTCGGGATATAAAGGGCAGCAGGGGAATGGCCCGTTTAGTGCAGGGTGATGTGGGTTCAGGCAAAACAGTTGTGGCTATGGCTGCCTTGTTACGCGCGGTTGAATCAGGATACCAGGGCGCCTTGATGGCTCCTACTGAGATTTTAGCCTTGCAGCATTACCATTCGCTTTCAGAACAGTTTGAACCCCTTGGTGTCAGGACTGCCATTTTGCTGGGCAGTCAAAAACAGGCCGAGAGGGAAGCCAATAAGGAAGAGATTGCCGAGGGCCGTGCGCAGGTGATCGTGGGTACGCACGCTCTGATCCAGGAAGATGTCAAATTTAAGGCTTTGGGACTGACGATTACGGATGAACAGCATCGTTTTGGGGTGCGCCAGCGGACCATGCTTCAGTCTAAAGGGAAAAATGCCCATGTCCTGGTGCTTACAGCTACCCCCATTCCCCGTACGCTGGCTCTTACCCTGTATGGGGATTTGCAATTGTCGGTCCTGGATGAATTACCGGCCGGACGCCAACCGGTGTTAACGAGGATACTGTCCGAACGAGGGCGCCCTGAGCTTGAAACATTTATGGAAGAACAAATGGTTTTGGGCCGCCAGATTTTTGTTGTTTGCCCTCTGCTGCAGGAATCGGAAGCCATGGACATTGTATCAGCCACCGAACGAGCCGGCCATTTACAGAAATGTTATCCGCAGCGCCGCGTTCTTCTGCTGCACGGTAAGACGAAAGGACAGGAGAAGGAAACTATCATGCTGGATTTTCTAGCTCATAAAGCCGATATTTTGGTGGCGACGACTGTAGTCGAGGTCGGGATCAATATTCCTAACGCCACAGTTATGGTGATAGAGGGAGCGGAACGTTTTGGCTTGGCTCAGATCCATCAGCTGCGCGGAAGAGTTGGACGGGGCAGGGAGCAGTCTTTTTGTATTCTTGTGACAGAAACCAAAAATAGTCAGCGTCTGAATATTCTCTGCCGGACTAACGATGGCTTTAGAATTGCCGAAGAAGATTTACGGTTGCGGGGACCGGGAGAGATTTTGGGTACCCGTCAGCATGGTCTGCCCGAATTGCGTCTCGCAGATCCTCTCCTGGATGCTGCCATAATTGAGGAAGCCTACCTTATGACCGGCAAGGTTATGCAAAATCCGCAGAAATATGCAGCCTTATTGCAGGAAGTGGAACACTTCTTTACTGTCGAAAGAATAGGATTGCATTGAAGAGGCGGAAGCAGACCATCCTCATCTGAAAATGGCTGTCGCAGTATTGACAGCAAAGATGATATCCTGGTGCTGCTCTCAAACGGTCGGATTGTGCCAGGAAAATTAAATGAAAAATTTTGTTAAAATGGTCTGGTTTTCTCAGGTCCAGGATTGTTATAATACTAGGGGGAGTTTAATGCGGATTATTGCTGGAACTATGCGCGGACGCAAGCTTAAGACTGTCCAGGGTCTGTCAACCCGTCCCACTTCGGACAAAGTGAAAGGCGCCATATTTAATGTCCTGAGGGATAAGGTGGTGGATGCCAGGGTATTAGACCTTTTTGCCGGAACCGGTAACTTGGCGCTTGAGGCTCTGTCCAGAGGTGCCAGGGAGGCGGTTTTGGTTGAGGAAAGTACTGCTGCCTGGAAAGTAATCAGGGAAAATATTGAAATAACTGGGGTAAAAGACCGCACTAAACTGATACTTCAGGAAGCTTTACGCTATTTGGCCAGTAGTCGAGAGGTATTCGATCTCATTTTTATTGATCCTCCCTATCGCCAGGGATTAACGGCTCGTGTTTTGGCAATGCTGACAATTCCTTGTCGCCTCAGTTCGAATGGTGTAATTGTAGCGGAGACTGATAAAAATGAAGATTTGGCTGATGAATTTTATCCTTTTGAAATACGTAAAGTGGATAGATACGGAGATACTAAAGTTTGGTATTATCAACGCGTAGATTTATAAGAGTGGGGAGGTTCGATTTTGGATAGTGATGTTTTAAGTTTGCTGGATGAATTAGAGGAAATTATTGACCGGGGGGTCAAGATTCCTTTGACAGGGAAAGTCATGGTGGATGATTCTGTGCTTTTTGAATTGCTGGATCGCATACGTTCCCTCATGCCTGAGGAAATACGAAATGCTAAGTGGGTATTGAATGAGCGCCAAAGAATAATTAATGAAGCCCAGGCAGAGGCTCAGAAATTGATGGATCGCGGAAAATCTTATATGGAAAAAATGGCCGAGGATAACGAAATAGTCAAACAAGCCCAAGGTTATGCTGAAGATGTTGTTCATCAGGCTCAAACCTACGCCCGCGAAGTTAAATTCGGGGCTGTTCATTATGCTGACGAATTATTGGAAAGCGTTGAAACCAGGATTCAGGAAATAACCCAGGCCATCAGGAGGAACCGCGAGGAACTAAAGCTAACCTCCCTCCAGGAAAAAAGCGGGGAAATAGAGGATAAGAGTGAGTAATCAACTCGCTCTTTTGCTTTGCTTAATAACTCTGGACCGTTCGCTGAGGCAAATTTCGCTGGACCTGCTCTTTCAGCAACAGGGATCAGCTGGTTTGGAACAGAGCCGGGTAAGATGTGAAGAATACGCCTCTTTGCTTGACAAAGAAAATGGTGCCCACTATAATGATTTATGTATATTGGGGTGGTAACATGGAATTAGATATAGGTCAGGTTTGCCGGGAGGCGGGATCTGTTGTTTGCTTTGATGTCAGCGAGCAAATTCCCGGATTTTTATTTGGAACGGATAACTTATCCTTCAAGACGCCACTTCACATTCAGATCAAGGTCCAAAATTCCGGAAAGTTCTTATTGGTTCAAGGAACTATCCAGACAGAACTTGTTGCAACCTGTGCCCGTTGTTTGGAGGAATTCATTTATCCTCTGGATTTAAGATATGAGGATGAATGGGTTGCCCGCGATCTGGCATCCGAAGATCAGAAAGAAACAGCACTGCTTTTTGATAAGGATGTAATTGAAATTGGGGATCGGATTCTGGAACAAATTGTGATGGCTTTACCAATGAAATTCATTTGTTCTCCAGAGTGCCGGGGACTCTGTCCATATTGTGGTGTTAACCGGAATATGGCCAAATGTGAATGTCAGGACAAGGAACCGGATCCGCGTTTTGCGGCTTTAACCGCATGGCGCTCAGAGAATTAATTGTAAGATATTAAAGGGGGTGTAAGCTATGGGTGTTGCTCAACATCGACAATCCAAGTCCAGAGTACGTAAACGTAGGGCTATGTGGAAATTAACTGCTCCAAACCACATCGAATGCCCCCAATGTCATCAGCCAAAATTACAGCACTTTATTTGCCCGTCTTGCGGATATTATAAGACCAGACAAGTAATCGAAAGCAATAAATAGTTGTAATTTTCAAAAAACGGAATCCTTTGACGAGGGTTCCTTTTTATTTACACATGACTGCTTTGAACAGAATATACCTTGAAAAAGAAAGTTGCTTGACTTATAATTGTGACCAAGTTGCAAGAAAGAAATGGAAATTTGTTGCTGGTTTTGTTATGCGGATCAAGATTATTTCAGTCGTAAGCCGGGAGATGGCATTACGGGTGAGTGGATTTAGATGAACCAGATACCCTGCTAAGGGCGAAGGGGGAGGAAAATCAGCTATCATGAGAATTGCGATAGATGCAATGGGGGGAGATTATGCTCCGGCAGAAATTGTCAAAGGCACCCTGAGGGCTGCGGCTGTTTACCCCCAACTGGAATTGATCCTTATTGGGAAAAAAGAACTTTTTCAACCTTATTTATCAAATGTCCGGCTTCCTGCTTCAATATCTTTTCAGGAAGCCAGTGAAGTGATAACTATGGATGAATTTCCTGCCCAGGCAGTCCGTAAAAAAAAGGATGCCTCAATTGTTGTGGCCACTCGTCTGGTTAAAGAGGGATTGGCTGATGCGGTGGTAAGCGCAGGCAGCACCGGGGCTCAGATGGCTGCAGCTTTATTAGGACTGGGCCGGCTCAAAGGGATTGAGCGTCCGGCTATAGCAGCGATAATGCCCACACTGGAAGGGGGCAAACTTATTCTTGATGTGGGAGCCAATTTGGATGCCAAGCCGGAACATTTAATACAATATGCTTACATGGGCAGTATCTATGCCGAGAAAATTTTAGGAATTTTTCAACCTAAAGTAGGACTTCTGAACGTTGGCAGCGAAGAAGGAAAAGGCAATGAACTCACCCAGGCAGCTTACAAGTCCCTGAAAGAAACGCCGCTGAATTTTATCGGAAATGTTGAAGGTCGGGATATTCCCTTCGGCCGGGCCGATGTTATTGTTTGTGACGGATTTGCCGGTAATGTATTGCTTAAAACTGCGGAAGGGGTAGCAGTATTAATAATGGAATTGATCAAGGAAAAAATGACTGCTACAAACCTGCGCAGATTAGGGGCCTTATTAGTCAAACCTGCCATGAAGGAAATAGTACAGACCATAGATTACGCCGAAACTGGCGGGGCACCTCTGCTGGGTGTGAATGGTATCAGCATTGTTTGTCACGGGAGTTCCAAGGAAAAGGCCATAATTAATGCTATTCGTGTGGCCAAGGAATGTATCTCTGTTCGTATAACTGAACAATTGGGAATGGACTTTACCAATCAGTGACCGGAGACAGATACTGAAAGTCAGGATCTGATTATCAAGGCTTGGACAAACAGCGATTGCTACATAATTCTGTCCTTGGATTTCTGAATTCCGATAAGGCACGAATACAAAGAGTTGATGCAGAAAGAGGTTTTATAAATTATGTACCAAGTCGGAATTGTCGGTACCGGTTCTTATGTTCCTGAGGACGTTTTAACTAATGCGGATTTGGAAAAAATCGTTGATACCAGCGATGAATGGATAGTAAACCGAACAGGGATCAGGGAGCGTCGTATTGCCGGCCAGGATACTCCTGTCTCCGAACTGTGTTACCAGGCCGCGGTTCGGGCGCTGGAGGCTGCCCGGATAACTGCGGCAGAACTGGATTTGGTAATTGTGGCGACTATTACACCGGACTATATTTTTCCCGCTACTGCTTGTCTGGTAGCTGATCGTTTAGGGGCTAAAAAGGCAGCAGCCTTTGACTTGGGAGCCGGATGTACCGGATTTATTTACGGGATAACTGTCGCCAGTCAATTTATTGCTACAGGTTTATACTGCAATGTTTTGGTTATCGGCGCAGATGCTTTGACTAAATTACTTAACTGGGAAGATCGCAACACCAGCGTCCTCTTCGGAGACGGGGCCGGGGCTGCGGTTTTGCAGCCGGTGGAGGAAGGTTACGGTTTTTTGAGCTTTGAATTGGGTTCCGACGGTTCCGGAGCAGAGTTGCTATATGTGCCGGCCGGGGGTTTAAAAACTCCGGCTACGGTTGAGACCCTGACCCAAAAATTAAATACCATTCATATGGCGGGGAGAGAGGTCTTCAAATTTGCTGTGAAAATTATGGGGGAGACCGCAATAAGAGCTTTGGAACGAGCGGGCTTAACCAAAAAAGACATTGATTTATTGATCCCGCATCAGGCTAATCTTCGGATTGTAGATGCTGCCATAAGACGTTTGGGGATATCTCCGGATAAAGTTGTACTAAATTTGGATCGCTATGGTAATATGTCGGCAGCTTCTATACCTGTGGCTTTGGATGAGGCGGTTAAGACCGGAAGAATTGCCCAGGGAGATATATTGGTTATGGTAGGTTTTGGGGCAGGTTTAACCTGGGGTGCTGCCATCCTGAGATGGGCAATGAGAGGAGCGCTGGAATGATTAAAACTGAGATTTGCGATCTCTTAGGGATTGAATATCCAATTTTTCAAGGTGGAATGGCCTGGGTGGCAACCGGTGAATTGGCAGCAGCAGTATCCGAAGGCGGAGGATTGGGAATTATCGCTGCCGGCCAGGCACCGCCAGATTGGTTGGAGAACGAAATTTACAAGCTTAAGGAAGTAACCCGCAAACCTTTCGGGGTTAATATTATGTTGTTGTCCCCTTATGTTGAGGAAATAATGAACATAATCATCAGGGAAAAGGTCCCGGTAATTACCACAGGCGCTGGTAACCCGGGTAAATATGTACCAAGACTAAAAGAAGTTGGCACGAAAGTAATTCCTGTCGTCGCCTCGGTAGCTTTAGCCAGGCGTCTGGAGAAAGCCGGGGTAGATGCCCTGATAGCTGAGGGGATGGAATCAGGAGGGCATGTGGGCGAAATCAGCACCTTTCCTTTGGTACCCCAGGTTGTTGATGCCGTCAAAATTCCGGTAATTGCTGCCGGAGGTATTTTCGACGGGCGTGGTCTGATTGCGGCTCTTTCCCTGGGGGCTACAGGTGTCCAGATGGGAACACGTTTCATGTGTGCTGCCGAGTGTAAAATTCCCATGGTAGTTAAGGAAGCGATACTGAAGGCTAAGGATCGTGATACGGTGGTTACCGGTTATACCACTGGCCACCCGGTGCGCTGTCTGGATAATCGTTTTATACGGGAATTTTCCCGTTGTGAACGTGAAGGGGCCGGGGCAGTTGAATTGGAAAAAATGGGTGTTGGCAGATTACAGCTGGCTATGGTGGAAGGTGATATTGCCAGTGGTTCTGTTATGGCAGGTCAGATTGCCGGTGCTGTTAAACGCATCGAACCTGCATCCGATATTTTGCGGAATGTAATGGAAACGGCTGAATTGGAGTGGATCAGGTTATCAGCTTATTTTCAGGATCAATGCTGAGTACCGTAATCAAGCCTTAGGAGAGCGAGGAATTACTGAATGGGCAAATTAGCGTTTGTCTTTCCTGGTCAGGGTTCCCAGTATGTGGGGATGGGTAAAGAACTTTTTACGACAGATTGCGGACAGGAAGTTTATGAAGCAGGGCGGAGGGTTCTGGGAGAAGATTTTTTGAGGGTTATAGAAAATGGCCCCGAGGAAGAACTGCAGCTTACAGCCAATACTCAACCGGCAATCTTGCTGGTGAGCATTGCTGCCTGGTGTCAGTTACAGGCAGTCGGTATTAAAGCGGATTACCATGCCGGTCATAGCTTGGGAGAGTATTCGGCCCATGTTGCGGCAGGAAGTCTTGGCCTTGAGGATGCCCTGAGGGTGGTACGCCGCCGGGGGGAACTAATGCAGGCGGCGGTTCCGGTGGGTCAGGGAAGCATGGCCGCAATCCTGGGTTTGGAAGCAGCCAAGGTTGAAGAAGCCTGCAGGCGTGCTTCGGAAAGCGGAGTGGTAGAACCGGCAAATTACAACTGTCCCGGTCAAATCGTTATCTCCGGCCAGACACAGGCTGTGGCCAAAGCCATGGAGGAAGCCAAAGAATTGGGGGCTAAGCGGGCTGTAGCCTTATCTGTCAGCGGACCCTTTCATTCTGCCCTGATGAGGAGTGCTGCCCAGGAGTTAAGTCAGGTTTTACATGAAGCGGTTTGGCGGAAGCCATCTTGTCCTGTGATAGCCAATGTCGATGCCCGGGAAGTTCTGGATCCGGAGAAAGCCATTGAATCTTTGGTACAGCAAGTGAGCGGAGCCGTGCTCTGGGAACAATCGATTCGTTATTTGGCAGCCCAGGGTGTTGATGTTTTTGTGGAATGTGGTCCGGGGAAGGCTTTAAGCGGATTGATCAAGAAAATAGTTCCGGATGCTGTAATACTGCAGATTGGGGATTTTGCCTCTCTGGAAAAGTCACTTGCATATTTAAAGGAGAGTAGTTAAAATGATGCTTAATGGAAGAATTGCAGTGGTAACCGGCGCTGCGCGGGGAATCGGTAAAGCTATTGTCTTGGAGCTGGCAGCTGCCGGAGCTACAGTGGTTATCAATGATATAGGCAATCTGGACAAAGCCGAAGAAACTGTCCGGGAGATTACAGCTGCCGGCGGCAGGGCAATGGTTGTTCAGGCTGATATCAGTCAGGCAGCCGAAGTGGACAGACTTGTCAATACCGTGATCCAGGAGTACGGAAAAATCGATATCTTGGTGAATAATGCCGGTATCGCCAGGGATAATCTGCTTATGCGGATGAAGGAAGCAGACTGGGATACTGTTATGAATATTAATCTTAAAAGTGTATTTCTTTGTACGAAAGCAGTAAGCAGAGGAATGCTGAAACAGCGCTCCGGGGCGATTGTCAATATTGCTTCAGTCGTGGGTATCATGGGTAATGCCGGACAAGCCAATTATGCCGCTGCCAAAGCGGGCATTATCGGCTTTACAAAATCAATGGCCAAGGAGTTGGCTTCCAGGGGAATTCGGGTCAATGCCGTTGCTCCCGGGTATATTGCCACCGATATGACCGCAATGTTACCTGAGGAGGTAAAAAAAGAATTCATCAAGGGAATTCCTCTGGGACGTATAGGTAGTGCAGAAGATGTGGCCAAGGCAGTTCTTTTCCTGGTTTCTCCAGCGGCATCTTATATGACCGGACAAACCTTGTCTGTTGATGGAGGCATGGCGATGTAAAACTGTGGAAGATGCATCTTGTTGGTGAGAGGAGGTGAAGTTGCAACATGGTAATTTTTGACAAAGTGAAATCCATTGTTATTGATCAACTTGGGGTGGATGAAGGGGATGTAACCCTTGAGACAACTTTTGAAGAGTTAAATGCTGATTCATTGGATATTGTCGAACTTATTATGGCTTTAGAAGAGGAATTTGATTTGGATATTCCGGATGAGGAAGCTGAGAAAATTCGGACTGTTGGTGATGCAGTAAGCTATATTAAAGAGAACAAGTAGTCTTCAATTAGCGCAAGGTCCCGTAGTCTTCTGCGGGGCTTTCTTTTAAGAACATAACCGGCTCTGTCGCTCTGCGGAGCGGGAGAGAGTTTATATAATAAAATGGAATATACCTTGTATTTAAAAATATCTGATCTCTGGCTTTTGGCCTCTGGTCTTTGATTTCTGAACTAGTCAGGAGGAAAAATAGTGAAAATACCCGAGCTCCATATTGGGAATTTGGTAGCTAAAATTCCGGTTATTCAAGGTGGAATGGCTGTAAAAGTTTCCACTGCTTCTTTAGCGGCGGCTGTAGCTGAAGAAGGTGGTATTGGAATTATCGCGGGCAGCGGCTTGACTGTTGCTGAATTGAGAGCCGAAATTCGGGAAGCGCGAAGACGCACTAAAGGGATTATCGGAGTTAATATTATGTTTGCTGTGCGGGAATTCGCGCAATTGGCTCGAGCTTCCTTCGAAGAGAAGATCGATCTTTTGATATCGGGAGCCGGATTTTCCAGGGATATGTTCACTTGGGGCAAGGAAGCCAATACCCCGGTTGTGCCCATTGTTTCCACAGCAAAATTAGCCAGGCTTTCGGAAAAACTGGGGGCAGCGGCGATTATTGTTGAGGGGTGTGAAGCCGGCGGGCATTTGGGTACAGACCGGCCCATGAAAGAGATATTGCCGGAGGTTTTAGCAGCGGTCAATATTCCCGTGATCGGAGCTGGCGGAATCATAGATGGTTTTGATGTGGCTGAGATTCTAAAAATGGGGGCTGCCGGAGTTCAGATGGGAACCCGTTTTGCCCTGAGTGAAGAATGTAATGCTGCCCCGGCTTTTAAACAGTATTTACTGGATGCCAGGGAAGAAAATACTGTTTTTGTGCACAGCCCGGTGGGGATGACTGGCCGGGCGATTGTGAACGACTTCACACGTCTGCTGGAAAATAATGAAAATAGTGGAGATATCAAACCTACACGCTGTATCAAATGTTTGAAAAATTGCAAAGAAAACTTTTGTATTATATCGCGTTTACTGATGGCGCAACAGGGAGATGTCCAAAACGGCTTGATTTTTATAGGTTCCAAGTTTTATAAAGTAAAGGAAATTCTTTCGGTACATCAAATTTTTGAAAATATTAAAACGGGAATACTCCAGTCATAAAAGGGGGGAAGATTAATCCATGAAAAAACGTGTAGTTATAACCGGATTAGGAGCTGTTTCTCCAGTTGGCAATGAGATAGATGTCATATGGGATAATATTATCGGAGGCAAGGCAGGCTATGGCGCTGTAACCCGCTTTGATGTCAGTACGTTACCGTCAAGAGTAGCCGGCGAGATTAACGATTTCGATCCCGGGAAATGGATCGATAAAAAAGAAAGCCGGCGTATGGACAGATTTGTACAGCTGGCCATTGCTGCCGCTAAAATGGCAGTTCAGGATGCCGGGCTCGATCTGGAAAAAATAGATCAGGAACGGGCGGGTGTGGTCATGGGCTGCGGCATCGGCGGGGTAATCACTTTTGAGGAACAAAAAGAGGTTTTGATCAACAAGGGACCCAACAGGATCAGTCCATTTTTTATCACTAACCTGATCAGTAATATGGCTGCAGGCTATCTGTCTATCACCTTTGGCCTGAAAGGGCCGAGTTTAACCATAGTTACGGCCTGTGCTTCATCAGCCAATGCTGTTGGTGAAGCTATGCGCCTGATTCAGAGCGGGGAAACTGATCTTGTCATCAGCGGGGGGACCGAAGCGCCTTTAACGGAATTGGCTTTTGCCGGTTTCTGCGCTATCAAAGCCATGTCGACTGAAAAAGAAGAATATTCTCAGGCCTGCCGGCCTTTCGATAAACGCCGGAGCGGGTTTATAATGAGTGAAGGGGCCGGGATTTTGGTTTTGGAGTCTTTGGAACATGCCCAGGCCCGGGGAGCCCATATTTATGCTGAACTTGTCGGTTATGGGAGTTCCTCGGATGCTTACCACATTACAATGCCGGCACCAGGGGGAATCGGGGCAGCCTCGGCCATGCGCAAGGCTCTGGCGGACGCTGATCTGAGTCCCCAGGATGTCTCTTACATCAATGCCCATGGGACAGGTACCGATGCCAATGATGCTCTGGAAACGGCAGCGATTAAATTAGTGTTTGGGGAAGGGGCCAAAAATATTCCTGTCAGTTCCACCAAATCTATGACAGGTCATCTGATGGGTGCAGCCGGAGCTATGGAAGCAATTATTTGCACCTTGGCTATTAAACGGGGTATTATACCCCCGACGATAAATTATGGGGAACCCGATCCCGAGTGTGATTTAGATTATGTGCCCAACGAGGCCCGTAAGCAACATGTTAAGGTAGCTTTATCCAATAATCTCGGTTTTGGCGGACATAATGCTACCTTGATCATACAGGAATTTTCCTGAAAACGAGGGAGTAGAAGTCTTAGTGATAAATCAGCGCCGGAGAAGTACTGTCAATTCAAATAAAAAAAGTTCGGATAAAAAGCGTAAAGGAAGCTTGTCTTCCGGATGCAAGAAGGAAGCAGGGTTTCGTTTAGC
>DDXI01000120.1 GCA_002347475.1 Peptococcaceae bacterium UBA2264 | reverse complement strand
GACCAAAGGCGAAGACAACAGAAAGGAGAAGGTGACCCCCAGCGGTAAGCCGGCGCTGGTAAAACCTATAAACAAGGGAATAGAGGAACAGGAGCAAAAGGGTGTAATCGTACCCAGCAAAGCCCCCAATATATTCCCGGAAATACCGCCGAATCGTCCCAAAATACGTCTGCTTCTCTCCGGCGGAAAATAACTCTGCATATAGGATATCGCAAAAATCAGTACGATCAGCAGGATAAATATCTTAATAATATCATAGATGAAAAAATGCACACTACCGCCTATTCTGGTACTCATATCCAGATGGAAGACTTTTTCTACCAGTACCTGGACTAAATTATACAGCCATTCCATTTTCAATAATTGGTCATTAAGCCAGGAAAATATTTGCATGCGCTCACCCCCATAATAATTATGACTGTTCCATATACTGTTTTT
The DNA here is from genome assembly GCA_002347475.1 of Peptococcaceae bacterium UBA2264. Lineage (GTDB taxonomy): Bacteria > Bacillota > Desulfitobacteriia > Desulfitobacteriales > Desulfitobacteriaceae > UBA2264. The sequence continues at coordinate 29,408 of DDXI01000120.1, read as the reverse complement.
CTAAATCGCTGTTATCCGGCACTCTGCTTTACAATCCTGAACCTCCTGGTTACTGTCTAACTGACGAAATCTCTGGAACTCTTCAGTTAATTCCGGCAATAAATCAGGGTCGGATTGGAGGAAAGCCTGAAATGGTTCAATAACTGCTCCATTTAATACTGCAATATTAACCCTATAATAACTTTTTTGCTTGTCTTTGCGTTCCTTGACCAGACCAGTTTTTTTTAGAACTTTTATATGCTGGGAAACCCGCGGCTGACTTATTGCCAATACTGCCGTAAGTTCGCAGATGCATAATTCCTGCATAGATAAAAACTTCAGAATAGCCAGCCTGGTCGGTTCACCCAGCGCTTTTAGTACCTTGACGGTTTGCTGAATCATATTTCTCACTCTCCTTATATAGATTGTTCATTATATAAGCTTATGTTTATATACATCTTAATACAATCACCATGTTCTGGCAACTGTTTTTTAAATGTCTTCAAGTTATAGCAATAATTTAAGAACCGCTAGTCAAAGACCTCTCCTTTTGTCATACGATCAGCGGTTCTTATTAATTTTAATCCTGTCCCAGGATTTTGAACTGATTCTGTTCACACGTTGCTGATACCATTGTGATCTACCTGATTTAAATACCCTTTCCCATATTAATATCTTCTTAATAATTATTAACTTTCTGTTGTTGGCTCTGGAAACCAATGCTTGGTTTTATTAACCAATTTCACAAGTATCAGCATAACTGGAACTTCTGTAAGCACTCCTACCGTAGTAACAAGCACAACGGGGGAGACCGCACCAAAAAGAGTAATAGCAACTGCTGCCGCTAGTTCAAAAAAGTCTGATGCCCCGATGAGTGCGGCAGGTGCAGCTATATTATGAGGCTGCTTGAACTTTTGGCATGTCAGATAAGCGAAAGCGGAAGTCAGCACATTCTGGAGGACAAGCGGCACGGCGATCATCAAAACGTTCAGCGGTTTATTTAAGATGGCATTACCCTGGAGATAGATTGAAAATCCACCTTCATCATCATTGGGTAAATCATGATCCAGATAAGTATGGCAATGGGGATGGATATTTCTCGAAAAATCGAATACCAATGTTCTTATTTTTGCTCATATTGCATCACATGTATCTATATTATTTCCTTTACAGATACAATCCTCAGTATCAGAAGTAATGTTATGTAAAAGCTGTTCTATTTCCTTAACAACCTCAGCATTTTGTGAATAATATGTCCATTTTCCCTTGTTTCTGGCTTTGACAAGCCCGCATTTGCACAAGAGATTCATATGATAAGACAGAGTGGATTGAGACATTTCAAACTTGTCCAATATCATACAGGCACAAAGCTCGCCGCAGGAGAGCATATCAACAATCATTACTCGTTTCGGATCACCCAGTGTTTTAAATATTTTTGCCCCTTCAACGTAATCTTCCATTTTAATACCTCGCATTCAAAAATTTCGATATAATGTACTATAACTTAAAATCTTAAACTATCAGTCTGAAATAATATTTAACAGGAAACAAATATTTGCTCTGTGATGTCACCTCAACCCTTGCATGGAACAAATCAGCTGCAAATGATATAATTAAATATCTCGTAATAAAGAAAGAAGATAATAATGATAAATAGTTTCAATGATCTGAGTATCTCGCTTCCTATCCTAGAATCTCTTAAAGAGATGGGCTTTGAAACACCTACAGAGGTACAGAGCAAGGCTATCCCTTATATTCTGAAGCAACAGGATCTGATCGTCATTTCTAAAACGGGCAGTGGCAAGACCGCTGTTTTTGGCGTACCCATCCTGCAAATGACCGATCCCAAAGCTGCGGGACCCCAGGGTCTGATTCTCACACCAACACGGGAACTGGCAGTCCAGGTTAACAGCGATCTCCAACAGATGTCCAAGCATCTTCAGCACCGGACAACAGCTGTATACGGACAGCACAATATGAATGTTGAAATTCAAACCCTTAATAAGGGCGTTTCCATTGTTACCGGAACACCGGGCCGGGTATTTGATCATATAAGTCACAGGAATCTGGTAACCAAGCATCTCCGCTTCCTGGTACTTGATGAAGCTGACAGAATGCTGGACATGGGTTTTATCGATCAAGTTGTAAAAATTATTAAAACCCTGCCCAAGGATAGGATAACTCTGCTTTTCTCAGCCACCATACCCACTGAAATCCGAAAAATTTGCAAAGAGCACATGAAATATCCAGAAACTATCGAGATTGAATCGCAGACCAAAACAGTGGATACTATCCAACAAGTTTACTACCTTGTAAATCAGAACGAAAAACGCATGCATCTGAACCGTCTGCTTCTTGCTGAACGACCTGAAAGCTGTATAATTTTCTGCAACACGCGCAGAGCTGTCGATCAGGTTCAAATCTTTTTATCCCGAAAGGGGTATGCTTCCCAGGCCTTACACGGGGAGATTCCCCAAGGAAAGCGGATGAAGACCATCGAACAGTTCAAGCAAGGTGAGTTTCCTTTGTTGGTAGCCACAGATGTTGCCGCCCGCGGTATTCATATCGACTGTTTGTCCTTAGTGATCAATTATGATGTCCCTCATGAGAAAGACAGCTATGTACACAGGATTGGGCGTACCGGCAGAGCTGGTCATGGCGGCCACGCCATTACTTTGGTTACAAGCGATGAGATTATGGACCTCTATGAGATAGAAGAGCATATCGGGTCTCTGATTGCTGAGGCTAAATTACCCTCGGAGGACTATTTTAACGAGCACAGGGCTGAAACTGAGAAATGGCTAAAGCTGAACTCGCAAAAGTTCAAGCCGTCTCAAGCTGCTTCGGAACCAAACTTTAATAGAACTCTGCAGAAGCCTTCTCCGACAAAGCCTCCTCAACACTTTAAGGAGTACAGAAATCGGTCGGGTTCTGTTTATACGGACCATAAAACAGCCCACAGAATTTCTCCCGTGCAGCCTGCCAGGCAGGCAAAACCAGTCCAGACAATCGCCAAATCCATGCCACCCTATTATAACGGCACCGAAATGGCCCCTGCCAAGCGAAACCCAGAGGTTGTCCTGAATCAGGATACTAACCCAAGAAAGCCATTTTTCCTGCGTGTACTCCAGCGTATTTTGGGCAAGTGAGGCTTATACTTTATAAAGATTATTGTACTTTATCACTTCTTCTACCTTTAAGGATTCCAGATGTTATATAACCAATGATAAAGCCAATCGAGACAGCGATAACGATAAGAACAAACTGAAGTGCTCTGACTTTCTAAAATAAGAGATTGATAGTAACAACATTTGCGTTTTGGGCCAGGATAATAAAGAAAAACAGCACAATGCCTACGATAGTAATAATTTTTGGCTTCACGATCGTCACCCCCTGAACTCAATTAAACCTCATCACTGTTCACTGTTCCATTTTCTAATTCCTCTTATATGTTAACAACATTGTATCAGCTTTACCTTTTGTTGAATACAAATATACCTAACCTTACTCGTGCCCGTGGCCACTTCTTGGAAACATATCCGGGGTGAAGGTTTTGATTTCCGATATAAAAAAAACCGACCTTTTATGGTCGGTTTTAATATCTGTGCACTACACGGGATAAGCGTCCAAATCCAGCCCCCGTATTCCTTGCTCCCCTGGTCAGGTAAATAACTCTTCAGATATAAATTCTAATGAATAAGTGGCAGCACTATCTTCTGGGAATTGGTAAAAAGCATTGAGTTATCGCTAAGGACTTCAATATACAATATATCCTTGGCGAGCACTCTGACATATATATCCCGCTGTTTAAAAATCACATATTCCTTGTCGGCTTCGGATACCGGCTTAACCTGATAGCCACAAAGCAGTTCGATTGCCCGCAGCACATCCTGGGCGTCATATGGCCTGGGAAAATAATCATAACAATGTATTTCCTCAAGAACCTCGTTGAGATGCATTCTCTGGCCAGTTAGTACAATGATCCAGATAAACTCATAACCGGGAATTTTCCGGATCTCCTGGGCCAGTTCAATGCCTGATTGTTCCGATAGATTATTGTCCAGGATAATCAGATCTATTTTTTGCTTTCTGACCAGGTTCAGACCTTCCTGAGCTGTAGCCGAACCAAAGAAATTGTAACCTTCTCCGGCAGATACGATATTGTATTTCATCCTGTCTAACTGTTCCCAATCATCTTCAACCATCAAAATATTCGTCACAATAATCCCCTCCTCTGCTTAAACAAATGAAGAAAACCTGGCTTGGGCCTGACGTTTGGCGAAAGCCTTCGTTGTAACTGGGCCCCGCAAAACCATTCTTCCTGAAATGCCAAAAAGAACTGCAGCATAAGCCACAGTTCTATTACGCAAAAGAACTTCCCATGGCAGCCAGGCTATCATAGCATTCTCATGCCTTAGACCCTTGGTTTTGCGTCCTTGCCTTTCGACAAGTTTGCCTTTTTCATGCTTCGAAAAATTATTTAGAATATTTAATTTATTTCATTCTAAGAAAAATCTCCCCTGATGTCAATACATATTATTACTGGAGTGTTGTTTTTGCGGCAGTCTCTTTTTTTGCTTTGGAAGCAGGGCTCTTCGCCTTCACTGGTACAGACGGGGCAATATCCGGAATTAACGAGTGCGCATAATTGTAACCGGTTATTCTTTCTAACCAGTCTCTGGCATCTTCCAGACTGAGAGGAACAATTTGTTCCTCAGGATATTGCGAATCCTGTCCGCCTCGCGCAAACAAGAAGAATTCCAAGGGACTTCTGCGGAACATGATTTCCTCAAAACCATAGCTGTCGCCATAATAGCTCACTACTTGTTTGCCCACTTCTTCTGCCTTTGCAGTGTCATACACTTTACGTCCAATTTTCATTTTCATACTTCCACTCCTAACTTTACTACTAAATCAGAATGGTTGTCCTTTAATCATCTGTTCTACACATCACCTGGTTTTTCCTTCCCCTATCTCCATCTTTCGCTAATTAAAAAATATAGCAGGAACAAAATGTTATTAGAATATTCTAACAAATCAGGTATGTGAAGTGATATAATTTAAGTGAAATAATCAAACTTAGATGAAGCTGAGAGGGGTGGTTTTAATGCCGAAAATGACTCCTGACAACCAGAACCAGAAACCTAGTAACAAAACAATATTTTGGCCGAGAGGCGGCCGTCTGAATCAAAAACGTCATGTTGATATGACAGAGGAAGAAAAAGCCAATATTGCAGGCTGTCCCGGCGAAAAAGCTGGACATCCTTGTAAAAACCCTGTATTCAGATGTCCCGAGTGCGGCAACTATGGATGCGCCCAGGAAGTTCCCGATAAATGTACTGCCCAAGGATTTAAGAATGATAAATGCCTCCACTGCGGTACAGTTGGCAATCGTATTCCTGTAATGGAAAATGAGTATGCCAAGTATATTGCTGAATGGAAGAAAAACGATCTCTAAATCAATATCCACGAAATCAGCACCTCTGGATGTTCCACTGCTGCATCAAGCAACAAGAATGAATCCCTGGACGCCTGGCGCAACCGGTTTCCAGGGATTTAGATATAGACCTGTGATGAACTAATTTTACTTGATTGAAAAGGGAGGGTTGAAGGCAGGTTCCGTGGGCTGCAAAGGGTTGCCTGCTAAAATATTTTCTACTTCTTCGAATCCCACAGGAAAGGCGTAGTTGTAACGCGCCGGCAAGGCAAAGACGCATCTGGAATTTCGGCCGAGCTCACTTGGTGCCATAGGTGCCGCCCCAACGCTGAATTCTACATTCTGTGCCGAATTCCACTGAGCAAGAGTAAATATCATAATCGGTATATCTTGTCTGGGATTTTGAGAAGTCCATTCCGGGTGCCTGATCTTAATGATCTGGCCGGTTTCCACGATTTTTCCGCTTTGCGTACCGGCCACAGCGATGCCCTCCCATTTGTCTGTAACAATTGAATAGTTTTTCCAACTCTGCGGCAGGGCAAAGGTGAAACCATATAGGGTATTATTGTAGATTATTGCTTCTGCCTCAACATATGGTCCCATTGTCACAGTGTCAATCAGCCAATTATTCTCGATTTTTTTTATGCTGAGAATTATTGGCCTCTTGGCGGCAACTCCGCCGCTGCTTTGCTCAACGCTCGTTATTTCGATTAATTCACCTTTGACTTCATAGCTGCCTTCTGCCCGTTTTTCATTGGTCAAAATTTCAATCCGGTCTGGCCACGGACTTGAAACCATCCGCCCGGGAGCATTCTGAGGATCGTTCTGCCATTTTTCCAGCAGCGCAGGAGTTACCAGACTGCCGTAGTTATCCTGCATACTCTTGTTCACTATATCTGGCGGAGCAAGCAGCGAGACCAGCTGCAGTCTTTTACCGAAATTCTCCACCAAACTGGCAATGGCTTTCTTATCTGCTTCATCATTTAGCGGCGGCTTTTCGTTTAACGTTGGTTCCCCGTTTCCTGTATTCTGGCCATTCTGACACCCGGCAAGAAAAACACTTATTAATAGAATAAGTACAAACAAGAATAATTTTCTCATACAGTCAGCCTCCCTTCAGAATCACTCCTATACCACGATCAACTTATTCATTCTGTAAGCGTTTTCTCCTATTTCAATACGGTTATTCCGGTAACAGCAAAACAGAAAACCGACCAGCGTTGGTCGGTTAAGCGAATCACATGTTCCAGGGAAAACGTTTAATGCACCTTCGTATTCACCGATCCCCATTTCATTCTCCCCGGAAAACAGGGCTTCTTTTTTCCAGGAAGGCCCGTTTTCCCTCCCTGCAGTCTTCACTGGTAAAAATCCGCTCGATCCAATCACCGAAGCTGCTCTTGAGGACGGAGGCCCTGCTGTATTCTGCGCTCAATTCACCCAGCAGTTCCTTAACCGCCCGCACTGTCAGCGGCGCATTAGCAGCAATCTCTTCAGCCAGGGCAAAAGTCACCTCTTCCAGTTTTTCCGGATCTGCTGCCTGATTAATCAGCCCCATGTCCAGCGCTTCAGCGGCAGATATCATCCTCCCACTGTAAAAGAGGTATTTTGTATTAATCACACCTATTGTTCTGACAAACCGTTCCATGCCCTCAGGGCTATAAATCACCCCTAATTTTGCTGGCGGCATGGCGAATTTGGCATTTTGGGAGCTGACACTCAAGTCGCAATTAAGCATCAGATCGCAACCCCCGCCCACGGTATAACCATTTATCATAGCGATTACCGGAACTGGACAAGCCCGGATAGAGGCATAAGCTGTCTCCTGGATTTCCAATTCTATTCCTGGTTTTTTTTGCACTTTGCCGATTTTACTGATGTCAAAGCCGGTGGAGAAAGCCCAGTCCCCGGCACCGGTAATAATCACTGCCCGTATCGCCGTATCTGAAGCAGCTTTTTCCAGCTGGAGAGTCAGTTCTTCCAGCATTACCGGGGTAAGAGAATTTCCTTTATCCGGACGGTTTAAAATCAGTTTTAATATTTGTCCCCGGCGCTCAGCCTGCAGCTCACCACTCAGAATTCTCACCTCGCTACCAAGTAAATATTGTCATCCTGCCGAGATTCTAATCCCTTACCGCTATGGTCCAAATCAATCCTGCTTAACCTTCTTGATTTTGAGACAAGTTTTCAGCAGATAATTCCTGAAGTCAATATCGAACTCCTGGTAACGCTGGCCTTTTCCCCACTCTAGTATGTATTCATGTTCCGGATGTTCAGGGTCATTCCAGGCCTCCAGGAATTCCTTATAACCACCAAGCCCGCCCACGTCTTCAGGTGGACAAGCTCCCTCCCCCTCAAGGATCATCGGATAACCAAACTCATAATCAGTAATGATTTTTTCCAGTTCTATTGTGTGACACCAATAATCTCCAAAGTCATAGATATATTTTAAGATCTTGTATTTTTCCAGATACTTGTCTATCTTGATTGTTTGAGGCTGCCTGATAGTTGTTTCAATTATTCTGGTTATAAAACCCTGAGGATCTTCCTTTGGGGTCAGATTCTTGCCTTTAAACTTGGCAGAGTATAATTTAAATTCGTCATAGGCCAATTCATCATTCGTAATCCGGAGTTTCTCTTGCGGAAAATCAAATTCATAAAGATGATAATCCCGCCAATTCATCGCAAATTGGATCGTATCATGAAGTCGTCTGAAGGTAACATCTGCCGGGATCACAACTCTTCTCCATACTAAAGGATTGGAATCTGTCAGTTCGATTTTTATTTGATATGCTTTCATAAAAGTCACCGAACTCCTTTCCGGCTATTTTTTTATTTTTTAACAAGGGGGCTGTGCTTTCACACAGCCCCAGCTTCTGTTAATTTTACATTTTGTTAATCTGCAGACCAGACGGTCCCATCCTTGAATTTTACCGAAGTAATTTTGAAGTTTTTCATATTTTGAGCATTATTAAATAAATTTAAGTCGAAGGAATAATTGGCATAGGCATGATAGATATTTCCTTCACCAGCAGCATTTAGTTTGGCATCCTGCACTATGGCATTAAAGGTATTGCTGTATCCGCCCGCTATTATTACAGGCCTGTCGAAGGAATCATATATCTGACAAGAAAATTCAAAGCCGCTTACATCTTTGTCGGTTATATTTTCCACTGTCAGGTTCAGTTTGGGAGCAGCGATCTCACTGCCATAGACAGTAGTTATCCCAAGACCATAGGGGTCATAGGACTTGTCTATGATTTTTAATGGGATTGCCCCGGAAGCTGCCGCTACCCGAACATGCAAATATAATTTAACTGTTGGTTCCCAATACTCAACATTATATTTATAGATAACCATAGTGCCTGTAAGCGTTTGGGTTCCAACCTGATTGGAATTTAATATCCTGGAGCTATCCCATACTACAGGTACTTCAACAGTTTTGCCGCTTTCGGTAGTTGCCTGAACAGTTTTTGGTAAGTTAATTGAACCACCCTTATATACTTCCAGAATCGGAGGCTTTAAATCAGCGATCAGCCCCAGGACATCCAGAGTCTGTATCACCTTTTCACTGTAACCCTCTACTGTGCCGTAATAAGAATAAGTTCCCTCAATTCTGGTATCAGCCTCGGTCTTATCCCATGCAACTGCAACATCTTTGCTGGTCCCATCATACAAGACGGCCTTAACTGTCAGGGGCAGAGAAAATTTGTCCTTAACACTTACTGTGGCACTGAGATTATCAATTTTATAAATTGATTCTTTTGTTATTTTGCCTGCCAGAAAGTCATTGGCGTTAGTCAGCACAGAAGGCGGAACAACGGCTATACCCCCAAAACAATAAACTACAGGGTTACTTCCCGTTTCATGCAGTCTAGTGAGATAAGGCATGCTGGCTATAGGCACATTGGGTGAACCCGGATCAATCAGCATAATAGGAGCGCTTGTCTTGGAAGCCAAGACACTTCCCGCCACAGCATCCGCGAAATTCAGGCCAGTGGTAAGATAAATATTTTCCGGATCCAGAGCAAAAGTTTGCATAAGCAAAGCATTGGTTTCAAAGCGGTCTTTCCCGGCATATCGGGTCAGGGTGGTAGCCGGGACAAGGGATTGAATCTGAGGTTCGACTGTTGCCGATACTACACCGCTCCCTCCCGCGATATACACTTGCGCAGGTTGTATTGAGGCAATATAATTCTTACTTCCTTCAGAAAAATAATCCTTGCCTGCCAGCAATATAGGCCAACCTTTATCAGCAACAAAACTGGAAATGCTCAAGGCATCGGGAAAGCTTTCTCCCGATGCTATGACTACAGGGGTTTTGTTTTCCACAGCCAATCTTTGAGCAATCAGAATAGCCGTATCATAGCGATCCGTACCGCCGATACGTTCGATCTTCAGATAACCCATTTCGGTAAGCCTAGTGTTAAAATCCGTCCCAATTATTCCTGTTCCGCCGATAATATAAACAGTTCCATCTTTGCTCAAGTGCTGAGAAATGTAGGTAAAGGCTTCATTTGAAACTTCGGCCTTGCTGTCGACAAGCAGAATCGGAGCCTCCAGTTTTTTGGCTAAAACACTGGCTGAAAGAGCATCAGGGAAGTCATTGCCTGAAGTAAGAATAACGTTATCAACCGTACCTGAATTAAATTCTTCAGCGATCAATCTGGCTGTCTGGAAACGGTCTGCGCCCGCAAAGCGGTTATCAGGCGTTGCCGCATAAGCACTAACGGAGAAGGTCATCAAAATTACACTTACCAAAAAACTAAGGACCAGCACACTCATCTTGCCAGTAATCTTCCAACCATTCATACAAATCACTCCTTCAAAATAATTTTCTGAATAGAAAGGCCTGGTGATAAATAAATATTCTTTATTGTAATATTCTCTCTTTTTTAGAATAATCCTTTCTCATGCTTATATTCCATTATTAAAGCACAATCGTCATACTAAACTACCTTTGTACCTGATAGGAATAGCCAGTGATTAATGATCAATTCCCTTACTCTCTATAAAGCTTAAAGGTTAAGGTATCTCCTTCAACATAACTACGTATTTGAAGAAAAGTATCCAAGGTATTTCTGAATTTAAAATCAAGACTGGGATAGCTTACGGTTGCATCCTGCCCGGGAGGAACATAATCTACGGGCAGAGAATGATGATGTCTTTCCAGAATTTCTAAATCAGCAAGGACAACGGCATTATAAAGTGTGGTAGAAACCTGGCAGACTCCTCCTCCGATCCCTGGAATGAAGGTGTCTCCCGAGATGATTGGCGCCTCTTTATAACCCGCCTCAGTAGTTCGTTTTCCGACAATCTCATTGAAGGAAAACCTCTCTCCGGGTGCCAATTGTATTCTATCGAGAGCCTTGGCAGCAGTTCGAATGTTCTCCGTCCGATTGACCAGGGTTGAGTTAAAGTTAGTGGAATATTGAGAGACAGGTCCTTTGACCACCGTGAGATAAAGTTTAACTGCTTGGCCATAGCCGTCGACTACTCCCTCATAGACCCTTGACCCTATTCTGCCGGTCTCAGCAAGGGCGGAATTCCACTTAACCGGAACATCAAGGGTCTCACTATTGTAAAGCTTGGCTTGAACAGTTGCAGGGAAAGAATAGGACCGATATTGAGTAGCCGTAGCTGATACATCGGCAATGGAATAAATAGTGGCTTCTTTCGCTGTTCCCGAAATCAATTCACTGGAAATTTCTATTATTCCATATGTTACGACTCCACTGCCCCCAAAAGAAACCAGATCGGGATCTAAACTTTTCGAATAGAGTTTTGCAAAGTAACCGGCTGTCGATCTCGGCAATGTCGGAAGGGAAGGGTCAACAAATATAATCGGATCACCATTCCGGGCCGCCAAAACACTACCCGCCAAAGCATCCGCAAACCCGTAACCTGTGGCCAGATAAACAGTTAAGGGATCAGTTTCAAAAGTCTGGGTGACAGCAATATTAGTACCAAACCGGTCCTGTCCTGATAAACGTTCAATATCGGCCTCTGGCAGTAAAACGCTGATTTCGTTCTCTACATTCTCAGATATTACTCCTGTCCCCCCGGTAATATATATTTTTGCCGGTTTCTTCTCCGCCAGATAATCTGCCACATTCCGGGGTAAGGCATTTCCAGGTGTTAACAGGATTGGCCAGCCTTTATTGGCAGCAAAACTGGCAATACTTAAAGCGTCGGGGTATGATTCTCCGGAGGAAATTACTGCAGTTGGTGTTGTTGCCTGCTCAAGTGAGCGGGCTACCTGCTCAGATGTTGCATACCTGTCGGCGCCGGCAATTCTGACAATATTATAAAAGCCAAGGCTATATAGTCTGGCTTCAAACTCGCTGCTTATTGCCCCAACACCCCCGATCAGGTATACTGTTCCGCTAGGGTCGAGGTACTGAGTGATATAATTGAAAGCGTCCGGAGAATCTCCGACAGTTAGATCTGTCAGCAGAATCGGGGCCTCTTTTCGGTGAGCCAGGACGCTTGCCGATAAGGCATCGGCAAATTCATTTCCCGTAGAAAGAATAACATTCTGAACTTTTTCCTGATTGTAATACTCTGAGATAACCCTGGCAGTTTCATACCTTGTTTCTCCAAAAAGCCTGGTTAGAGTAATAGCTTGTGATGAGGAAGCAGCAGCAAAACCCGGACTACCAATGATAAGACCACAGCAAAGGATTAAAATAACAGTAATTATCTTTTTGTTCCTTTTCATTGATAAACCCTCCTCACTTCGGTTATTTGGATAAACAGCTCTATACTTAATTATACAGGATATCTTAAAATAACACATTTTTATTCTGCTAATTATTCTGTATTTTTCCTGAATATTCCTATCATGGATTATTCGTCTCACAGCCAGCTATTTTTAGAGGCGCCTTCTTCTGTTGCAGGGGTTAAAGGTGCTATTTTTATCATAAAAGATACTTGTTGACATGTTATGGCGATTAAATGAAGGACTGGTTAAGTTTTTCTCCTGGAAAACCACTGAGAGGGGTAAAGATAAAAAACCACTGCAACCCTTAAGTCTGCAGGGGTTTTACTTTATTTATACTAACGTTGTAAGGCGTTTCTCCCTGGTTTTGCCCATATTCAATAACTTAGATAAATCCGATATATCAGCGTCTACTTTCCAAGCCTTTTAGCTTCAATGATAAAGGAAGCAACATAATCTTCAACTTTTTCCCCAGGAGCCCAACTCCTGATAATTTCTTTGCTGTTGTCTTTAGGGGTCATCTGAATATCAGTAAAACCCGCATTCTTCAGCATAGCTTCAATATCTTCCATAAATTCTGCTCCAGCAACACAGCCCGCCATCATTGTTAAACTTTTTTTAATATCTTCCGGTAATTCTGCAGTGGCAACTACGTCAGATATGGAAAGTCTTCCATTTGGCTTGAGCACCCTGTAAACTTCTTTAAAAACCTGCTCTTTTTCCAGGGATAAATTAATCACGCAATTAGAGATAATTATGTCTACTGCTTCATCTGCGACAGGCAAGTGTTCAATTTCTCCCAATCTGAATTCAATATTGGTGTATCCGCTTTCTGCCAAATTTTTTCTGGCAAGTTTAATCATTTCAGGTGTCATATCTACCCCAATGACATATCCTGTTTCTCCTACCTGCTCTCTTGCGAGAAAGCAGTCGAAACCTCCGCCGCTTCCCAGATCAAGTACTGTTTCTCCTGCTTTCAATCCTGCAATTGCCACAGGATTACCACAGCCCAAGCCCATATTTGCTTCAGCAGGTACTTTGGTAAGATCATCTTTGGAGTAGCCAACACTCATTGATACCTGCTTAACGTCAAAATAAGTCTCCCCACAGCAACTCGAATTACAACTACATCCACTGCCGTTTGCTCCTCTCAAAGCTATATCCGAATATTTACTTCGAATAAACGCCCTTATGTCTTCTTTATTATGCATCACCTGATCTCCTCTCATATTTGATCTTAACAGCAGCCCTTTGGTTCGCAGCCAGACACACCATTTTTCCCAGGCTGTTTTTTATTTAGTCCCCTTACCAATAATTCTTTATCACTCGTTATCTGGATTAAGAAAGCCTGTACTGCATGAGTTGTCTCCTTATTAAGGGTATACCTCATCCACGCTCCATCCCGAACAGCATTTACCAGTCCGCTCTCTACAAGAATTTTCATATGATAGCTTAAAGTTGCCTGTGAAATACTGAAAGCCTCCAGTATTTCACAGGCACATAATTCACCGCAAGACAGCATCTCAATAATTTTCATACGTGTTTCATCTGATAATGCTTTAAATGCAGGAATATATTCTGCATGAGTATGCTTCATAAGATTCCCTGCCTTATTTTCTTGATAATATCGAATATTCTCGATATCCAGACATTATCCTATCAGATCGTATCGATAATTGTCAATGTGTTCTGTTTCTCCACTCATCTTCAAATATACTCATTTCGAACATGTCCCAATAACTATCTCCCACTTTCCTGACACCCTTTAGAAGTCTTTCTTTCACAAAACCAACTTTCTCATAGCAGCGTATAGCCGGTTTATTAAATTCATAAACATAAAGCTTAATTTTACGAAGACAGAATTCCGTGAAACCCTTATGAAGCATTCTTGCCAAGGCTTTCTGGCCAATACCCTTTCCCCGCTTGCTTTCTTCACCTATCAGAAACTTGACAATTGTACCCGAACTTATCTCTTTATAAATTTGTAACGTAATTATTCCTATTGCCTGGCAGGTCATAACATCTATTATTTTAAAGGAAAGCCTTCCTGTTTCCTTTTCGCCGAAGTGATAAAATTTATCAAGCTGTTCCCTGGTCAAAGGATATTCAAATTCTCCTGACCATTGCAGCAAGAATTCAGGAGTACTATTTATATTCCACTCAATTACTTGTTTAAGATCCTCTGGAACCAGAGGTTCAAGATTAATCACAACAAATATCCCTCTCTTTAAGTAAACTATCTAATTTACAAAGATGCTCTCCTTATTTTAGATATTTTCAACCTTTGTTCGCGAATATCCTCTTCAATTAAACTCCCCATTATCCCGGATATCAAACCTCGTACAATGCCGAAATCTGCCGGAAATAAATAGAAACCCGCCATTTCCGGCAGGTAAAACTTTATTTTAAACAATTACAGTTTTAACGTTACAGACGACTCTTTATATTTTCTGCCCCCAGCTAATCATAGATGATTTCATCCTGCCTTTTTTGGTACTTAGTCCCATTTTTCAACCCACGCAGGATCAAGTTTACGAAGACGATTTTTCTTTAAATTTTCCCTCATAACCCAACGGACATCACGATCCTGACTGGCGAGCCATTTTTCCATCAGTTTTTTACCGGAATGAGGATCAGCAACAACTGCAACACTCCAGCAGTAACCCAACGCTTTACAAAGAACTCTAAACTCCTCACTTTTCCGATTTTCTTCATTTTTTAATCCTTCTGTAATCTGATCAAGCATAGCTAAAACCCTTCTAATATTTTCAGGGTTTCTCAGCAGCCTTGGTTCAGCTAAGGCAGCGGCTGCAGCCCTTTCTTCCAGCAGATTACCACAGATCCACTCCTCCATCTCCCTTAAAAGTCCGTCCATGGTTAACATCGCCAAATTTCTGCAAAGCTATCGTTACACCTTCCCGAACTCTCCACCTTGGATCGGAAGCATATGAACGTAAAACTGCCAAAAGTTCCGTCTTACCCTCAGCCAGCAATCTTCCCAATCCGACAACGCCACAAACAGGAAGAAACTCAAGAGCAGAGCCATATGGCGCTTGGTTCGCATCATATGTCAAATATCTTCTGAATTTATTGATATCACCTTCCGCGGCAACTGCCTCAACAAGCTCAAGATTCGCTCTTGGGCCAGGTAGCCGCGATTCGGCAAGAATATATTGATCCCAGTCATCTAACTTTTTCAAAATTTGCCTGTATTCAGCCAACTTACCCATGCTCAGAATCCCCTCACAGTAATTTGTTTTCCAATTCCACCACCTAAGCCTTTCCGGATCTTGTGGTTTTTCATTCATTTTTTGTAACACGATATTGATAACAATGAAGGGACTGTACCGAAACTGACTAAGTTTCAGTACAGCCCCTTTCGTAATAATATTTTAACACATAAACCTGCTTGAGCAGAGATCGGATTCATGCTCCTACAGCTCAGGAACAGAAAATCTGAGGTTTTTGTTACTCAGATCAAAATCGTTATCCGGATTACTGTCGAGGGTAAAAATTTCGTAGGCAGTTCCCGAAACTGAGAGTTCTTCTGCTGCCGATAAATCAGTCGGACCAGGATCAGCTGCGCTGTTTCCTTGGCTGATACCGGCTAATCCGTCGTCAGATTGACAATCACCATAGACAATCTCTACCTTGCCGCTTTGATATAAGGTTATGGAGAAAGTGTTACGATCGCCTGTCCAGAACTCTCCCATATTGTTATATTCGATGGTAACAGAGTTTTTCTTATGAGTAACCTTGATCACTGAATCCTCGTCTTGAATTAAGTCATCCCATAAGGCAGCGATACGTGCCGGCCCATTGAGTAGATCGGGTACAGACTCAGTCCAATCAGTGCTACCGGTACCAAAGGTAAGATTTCCGTTGGCATTGACGAAGACATCACGCCAGATCTCTCCCTGATATGGGAAAGCAAAACCGATAGGGATTTTCTCATATCTGTCATCGCCTAAGCTCATCTTTCAAATAAACATCCCCGATTGCCCCGATTACCTCCTGCGTGTCGAATAAGAGCACTAAATCGTTTATGCCGTCTGGTCCAAGAGCAGGTTCGCCAAATGTCCATACATCCTTAATATCCCCTCTAAAAGGTTCAACCACTTCATGCAGGCGAATGCTGGCAACATCAATATTCGTCACATCAAAGTCAGCTTGACCCATTATGGCCACAGCGAAAACACCACTGCTGAAGGCATTAACAGAATTAGGCTCATCCGCAGGTTTGATATCGACATCAATGTTCTCAAAGAGGCTCTCTGGACTCCATTGCAGATTAATGGAGCCTTGATTAGTGCCATAGCCATCAACAGCGATATGGCAGGTTGTACCCTCAATGACATCAAAGACAACCTTACTCTGTAAGCAGGACGTATCATCATTCTGAGCCACAAGCGTAAGGGCTGATATATCGTTTCCAGTATAGACACACAGATAGGTGTCAAAGTTACTGCCGAAGGTGTCGAATTCAATTGTACCGCTTAACATCGGTGTCCAAGACCACCAGACTGAATTAACGGTGAAAGACATGGGGGGTTCGCCGGTTTCCTGGGTAGCATCTACATTGCTGCCCGTTTCGCTACCGCTTAAGCCGTAAATTTCCTGGCCGGGAAAATTATCGTTACCAGGGGCTGCTGCCAAAGCAGCATACGGGATAAACGTCAGTAACAATCCCATGATAGTCAATATAGCCATAAATATATATTATGTATACAGGTATAGCAAGAGATTTTTGAATTTTCTGATTTTACATTTCCCGAACCAAGAAGCTGCATCTTTGCACCTCTTATTAACTAATCTCACCATTTAACTATTAAACAGTGCGGGGTAGCCCATTTGTTCTGCTGCCTGATATTGCGCACATCTGAAAACATTTGATTAAAGTAAACGTGTAGTGTAGTGTGGAGCAATCAAAAATTTTTAGATTTTTGTGTCAAACACCTGTGGGGATTTCAGCAGACTTTCTCAGCCGAATTGTGCACCATGCGCGGCGTTAATAGCAAAAACCCGCAAATTCTCGCAAGACAAGAATTTTGCAGGTTTCGTTTAATAATAAATACTGGTCGGAGCGACACGACTTGNNCACCCCAAGGTAGCGCTCTACCAAGCTGAGCTACGCCCCGACTTAACCTCCTTAAAGAAGGCCTTTATAAAATAACATACAAAATCCAAAAATGCAAGGGTATTGCCCCAATCTATCAGCAAATCAGGCAGAAAATCAGCAAGTTTTTTATTCTCCCCAGCCAGTTTTACTTAATTCTGTCCGATAACCTCTATCTTGCGCACCCCGTCCACTTCAGCTAAACCATTCAGCAGGTTTTCCGGTGTATCGGCCATCCCAACAGTTTCAATAGAAATGGAAACATTGGCAATGCCCTGCAGCGGTATGCCCTGGTTGATCGTCAAAATATTGACTTTATAACCCGCTATATAGTTTAGGACATGTGAGAGAACTCCGGCCCTGTTTTCCAGGATCAAAGAAATTGTGATCAGTTTTTCCCGGCTGACCTCATAGAAAGGAAAAACTCCGTCCTTGTATTTATAGTAAGCACTTCTGCTAAGCCCTACACTTTCTACGGCATCGTTAACGGTCAAAGCATCACCTTTGACCAGCAACTCCTTGGCCTTTGCCGTCTTCAAGATAGCCTCAGGTAATATTTCTTTACTTACTATCAAAAAATCTTTATTTCTGATTGCCAATATTCTTCTCCCCTACTCAGCAGCTGAGGGTAAAAATTCCTGATCGGTGTCCTCTTAATCATTAAAACCATGATAGTACAATCCGGTCATCATAACTCATTTCTAATAACTGAGAGGACAAGATAAAAAAACAACTAAGAAATATTATACCATCACAGACAAATATAACAAGAAATTGACAAAAATAATGAAGCGGGATTCCTAGTCAGCCGCAGCAAGCTTCCCCGGAATTACATGCAGGCTTTTCTGCAAATCATATTTCATGATCAGATCTGTATTCTGCAAATAAGCCTCATACCTCTCCTCTTCCTGCTGCAGCTCACCCCAGGATAAAACCTCCCCTGTCTGCAAGTTGTAGGCTTTCTGCTGATTCATTTCCAGGAGGGCATCACCGGCAACAAGAAGGCCGTTGCGGGATATGGCCAAACCAGGAGCAGCGGAATTGAGCAGATCCTGACCAAGGAGCGGGTAGCTGGCAGCATTTTCTCCTAATAAGCCTAAAATAGTAGGAAAGAGATCCACATGGCCGCCGACAGTTTTTATTATCCCTGTTTTCTCTTCCGTTGGAAGATGGATAAGCATAGGAACCTTCTGCAGAGAAAGCCAATGATAATAATCTATTTCAGAGTCACCATAACCCAGAAATTGTCTCAGTTCGGGATTATCCCGGGTAAAGGGAGCCGGATGATCGCCATAAATCGCCAGAATTGATTTATCCAGCAGCCCGTTGGCCTGCAAACGATCCAGAAAAGAGCCCAGAGCCTGATCGGTATAATGCACCGCCTCCAGATAATGGCCAAACTCCTTATCCCCATATGGTTCGACATTGATCGTTCTGTACTCTTCCGGTATCAGGAAAGGATAATGACTGGATAAGGTAACCTGGAAGGAGTATAAGGGCTGCGGAATTTTTTCCAGATAGTTACCAGCCTGCCGGAACATGGAATGATCGGCCAGACCCATACCGATATCCAGATCATGAACAAAACCGTCCCGGTCCAGGATATGCTGAAATCCCTCAGAACGCAGCATCAGGTCCATATTCCAAAAACCCGGCTGATCAGCTTCCATAGCAACAGTATAATACCCTTTTTTCGCCAGAACTTTACCCAGGCTTACATAGTCGTTGCCCGCATAATCCATATAAGCATTACCCACAGATGTCGGATACAAGGAGACATTAGACATAAATTCCGCATCCGAGGTTCCGCCGCTCCAGGTTTCCCCGAAATAATTGTTAAAATAAAGACTGTTTGCGAGCAAGCGATTGAGGTTGGGAGTTATTTCCTGGCCGTTTATGCTCTTGCCGATCACAAACTCCTGCATAGACTCCAGCTGGATAACAATAAGATTGCTTCCTTCGGCGACTGTTAATCTTCCGGCTGTCTTTGCAGGTTGGGAATGTTCAGAACGCAGCCAGTCAGCCAGGGCTGCTTCTTTTTGCGCCTGTGACAGCTGTGCCATTCCCCCAGGCAGACGTGTCTTCAGAAAGCGGTAGAAATCCAGGAAGCGGAACTCCACTTCACCCAGACTCTGGGCAATATAGACCTTGGAATAAAATGACCTGGTAATTCCCGGTTGGTCGGTCTCCAGCAGGTAATATGCTTTCAGGCAGCACCCCAGTCCGGCAAGAAGGAGCAAACCAAAGATGGTTGATTTAATCAGCCATTTGCATTTAAAAATATCAGGACTATTCGTTGCTGAACTGCATGTTAATTGTTTCTTCTTTGCGGCCCGCCTGTAAAGCAGCCAACCGCCCAGAAACAGAAAATCAGCCCCCAGGAAAAAGTCACTTGGTCTGAGCAACTGCCACCAGACTGTTTCAGTGTTCAGATAATGCCAGGCTACAGCCAGCGAGCGGATTGTCATCACATCCTGGAAATAACGAAAAAAAATCACATCCAATAAAATAAGCCCGCTGCATATGACATCAGCAGCAATCAGATAGAGCATTCGCCAGCGTGGAGCCAATAAAACAGAAAGTGCCAGGAAGACCAGCAATACCCCGCCGGTCCCCAGATACTGGGGCAGATCTTGTTTGGAACTGCTAGTCATGCCGACAGTAAGGGCAAAAAGCTGGGTTTTGGCAGCCAGGAGCAAAGCAAAACAAAAACCAGGCAGCAAAAGCAGCCCAATCTTAGCGCCAAAATATTTAAAATCAGATAACCGATTTACCATAAACATACCCTTTTCTTTATATCCTCTTTTTAACAGCTATTACCTATTTCATCTTATCAGCCAGTGCAAGTTGGGCCACTTCTTCCAGTTCATGCCTTTTGCCGCGCAACATCAGTTCGGTAACAGCAGTGCGGGGATCCTTGCCGGCAAAGATGACTTCATAAGCTTTCTCGGTAATAGGCATGGAGATTTCGCGTCTGCGTCCCGCTTCGTAGGCGACTTTCGTTGTGCGCACACCTTCCACAACCATACCTACTTCCTGCAGCACCTCTGGCAAAGGTTTTCCCTGGCCCAGGGCTATACCCGCCCGGCGGTTGCGGCTGTGCAGACTGGTGCAGGTCACAATCAGATCCCCTACTCCGGACAGGCCGGCAAAGGTTAGAGGATTACCGCCCAGAGATACTCCCAAACGGGTTATTTCCGCCAAACCCCTGGTCATGAGGGCTGCTTTGGTGTTGTCTCCATAGCCCAGGCCATCGGCAATGCCGGTACAGATAGCTATGATATTTTTCAGGGCTCCGCCCAGTTCCACCCCGATTATATCAGGATTGGTATAGACTCGGAAAAGCGGGGTCATGAGAAGATCCTGAATTTTTTCAGCCAGCGGCAGATCCGCAGCCACAACAACAGTTGTTGGCATATCTCTGGCCACTTCCTCGGCATGACTCGGTCCGGAAAGTACAGCCAGAGGTACACCAGGCCATTCCTCGGCAATAACCTGGGAAAGGCGCAGCTGAGTCCCTTCCTCCAGCCCTTTAGCGGTATTGACCAGGACAGTGCCCGGCTGCAGATGGGATTTAAGTAAACGGACAGCCGAACGTACACTCTGGGAAGGCACACTTAAAATAACCGTTTCCGCCTTCAAGCCGGCCGGATCAGCTGTCAGTTCCAGATTGTCCGGCAGGACTATATCCGGCAAATAGGGCAAATTCTCCCGCAAGGACTTCATTTTTGCTATTTTGGCGGCATCACGGCCAATTAAAGTAACTTCCCGACCGGCTTTCGCCAAAATTACGGCCAGGGCAGTCCCCCAACTTCCCGCTCCATAAACTGCGATCCTGGACACAAGACATTCCTCCTATCCGGCCTGTTTCTGGCCAAAACGGTTCTCAGTCCCCTGCAGCAGACGCTGGATATTAGTGCGATGGCGGATAATGATCCCGGCAGCGGCTATCAGCCCAAAAATCCTGTAGGGCGCCGGTTCCGGAAAGATAAAAACTGAGATAGCCACTGCCACAGCCGCGGTCAGTGAACCTAAAGAAACATAACGCGTTGTATAAGCAATCACAACAAAGATAAGCGCAGCTAACAGAGCAACCTTAGGCATAAGGACCAGAATGATACCGCAGCCTGTAGCCACCCCCTTGCCGCTGGGCCGGAAACCGAAAAAGGGATTCCAGCTGTGCCCGGCCATAGCCAGAAGGCCGCCGATGATCCCTCCCCAGGGACCGAAATAATGATAAGTCAGGCCTGCCGCCAGCACACCTTTAAGAATATCTCCCAGCAAAACAGCGATCCCCAGCTTAACTCCCAGCAAGCGGAAAGCATTGGTGGTTCCGATATTGCCGCTGCCCTGCTTGCGGACATCGATCTGTTTCAAGCGCCCGGCCAGATAGGCAAAAGGAATAGCCCCCAGGAAATAGGCCAGAATAAACACAGCGTATACTGCCATCAGCGGATCCTCTCCTCATCTTTCTGCCGGATTACCATGCGGATAGGCGAACCTTCAAAACCGAAATTTTCCCGGATCTGGTTTTCCAGATAACGCCGGTAGGAAAAATGCATTAATTCCGGATCATTAACAAAAAATACAAAAGTCGGCGGTTTGACCCCCACCTGAGTCACATAGAGAACTTTCAGACGTCTTCCCTTATCCGTGGGCGGCGGATTCAGATGAAGCCATTCCCGCAGCATAGTATTCAGGGTCGCAGTCGCTAAACGCGTGGAATTCTGTTCCGCCACAAAGTCTACCAGTTCAATTATTTTGGTAACCCTTTGACCGGTTAAAGCCGAAATATAGATTGTCGGCGCATACTGCATAAAGCCCAATTCCTCGCGTACCTGTTTGTCAAACTTCTTCATTGTTTTGTCATCTTTATCAATCAGATCCCATTTATTGACTGTCAGGATGATGCCTTTGCCGGCCTCATGGACATAGCCGGCGATTTTTTTGTCCTGTTCGGTGACCCCTTCCGGAGCATCAAGCACAAGCAAAACAACATCCGAGCGATCCACAGCCCGTAAGGAGCGAACAACACTGTACTGTTCCGTCAGTTCCTCAATGCGGCCCTTGCGGCGCATCCCGGCCGTGTCAATCAGAACATAATGTTTGCCTTCAAGTTCAAAGGTACTGTCAATGGCATCCCGGGTAGTGCCAGGAATATCACTGACAATGACCCGTTCCTTCCCCAGAAGCATATTGACCAGGGAAGATTTCCCCACATTAGGCCGTCCGACCACGGCAATTTTAATAATATCGGGATCATATTCCTCTTCTTCCTCGGCGGGGAAAGAGGCAATAACCTTGTCCAGCAAATCACCGACATTCATGCCGTGAACAGCGGAAACAGGAACAGGTGTACCTACCCCCAGGCTGTAATATTCGTAGAGCTGACTATCGATATTAGCAAAATTTTCGATCTTATTGGCAGCCAGGATGACAGCTTTGCCGGAACGGCGCAAAGTCTGGGCTATCAGTTCATCGTCAATAGTCGGCGGCATTCTGCCGTCAACTACCAGAATAATAACATCAGCCTCTTCAATGGCGATTTCCGCCTGCCGCCGCATCTGGACAGTAATAGTAGCACCCTCATCCCGGAACTCAATTCCGCCGGTATCGATCAGAGTAAATTTCCGGCCCAGCCACTCGCTGCTGCGGTACAAACGATCGCGTGTTACTCCCGGCTTGTTCTCCACAATGGCTACCAGCCCGCCGGCAATCCGGTTAAACAGGGTTGATTTGCCTACATTAGGGCGCCCCACTATGGCTACAACTGGCTTACTCATGCGCCTTCACCTCCTGCAGGACATGTCCCACAATACTTTCCAGGAATGCCCTTCCCTCAACTTCCATTGCCACTGCCCGGCCCTGGACTCTTTCCTCCAGCCAGGCAAGATCGTGATTATCCAGAAATAAACCCTCGGCATTCAGCATAGTGACCGGGAGCAGAAACTCCTCTCCCCCCAGATTACCCAGTTGGGCAGCCAGGTCCCCAGCTGTCAGCAGTCCGGCCACGGTCACTGCCGGACCGAAAAAATTATTACGCACAACGTGCAAGCTGATTTTCAGGCCTCTGATATATTTTTGCACACGCTCCAGCCACTGCCTGAGAAAACCCTCAGCTGCGGTTCCGGTTACAACATGCAGGCTGCGCTCTGCCAGGCTGGCAGGCAGCAGGCCCCAGACACTGGCCATTTCGGCTGCCATTTTAGCAGCCAGCCCTACACCGTTTTCCAACTGGGGAAAATCATCATAATCCTGCGCAGCCGGAAATTCCCGTCCGGCCAGAACATAAAATTCATCGGAGAAATAGACCAGTCGACAATCATAGCGTTTTAAGAAATCCTCCTGCCATCTCAGGCCTTGGCTAAGTATTTCTTCAGCCTCGGCGCGCTCAAAGGAGCGCAGTAAAACAAGACCCTCCCGGAATCCGGTCAGACCCACCGGCACAACGGCTATAGATTGCAGGGCTGGCCAGAGTTCACTTAAACGCTCCACTGTCTCCTGCAAAATCTGACCATCATTATAACCCGGCACCAAGACGATCTGGGCGTGAAAAGAAATACCTGCCGCAGCCAGTCGCTGGAGCTGTTCCGGCAAATCCCCTGCCCGCGGATTTCTCATCAGTTTGACCCGCACTGCCGGATCCCAGGCATGGACAGAGATATAGAGAGGGCTCAAATGATACTCAATAATGCGTGAGAATTCTTCCTCTGTCAGATTGGAAAGGGTAATAAAACTTCCCTGGGTCAGGGAAAGGCGGTAATCATCATCTTTATCATAAAGCGAAGCCCGCATACCCTGGGGCATCTGGGCCACAAAACAAAAAATACAATTATTCCGGCAGGTTTTCAGCCCCCCGCTGCCAACAGTCTCGACTTCCAGACCCAGATACTCACCCTCGGAGCGCTCGATTTCCAGTTCCCAGATTTCCCCGTTTGGTTTTTCAATCAATAAGGAGAATTCTTCTTCAGCCGTATAGTATTGAAAATCAATGATATCCTTAATTTCCCGGCCGTCAACACTCAAAACGCGGTCTCCCGGGGCCATTTCCATTTCAGCTGCTATGCTGTCTTCATCGACAGCATAAACCGCCAGTCCCTTGGACAAAATATTCATCTCCCCCAAAATCTGATTCCGGGTCTTGTCAGCTTAGTTAATCTTAATTTATTTTACCCTGTCTTACTTTACCTTGTCCTGCTTGGAGACATAGTTCTCCTGCGGCGGACCTTTTGCTGTTTTGCCCTGTCATCTGTCTGGATTTCCGAGGCATTCGGTGTAATCTTGGGCTTTCGATAACGGGAAATATTTAAAAGTATCCCCAACTCGGCCAGAGTCACGGACAAAGATGTTCCGCCGTAAGAAATCAAAGGCAGGGTAATCCCTGTCAAAGGCATAACACCTGTCACCACCGCTAAATTTATGGTGGTCTGGATAGCCAAAGAAGAGGTGATCCCATAACCCAGCAAGCGGCCAAAACGATCCGGACAGGCCCCGACTATCTTGTAACAGCGGGCAAAGAGACCAACAAAAAGAGCCACCATTACAGTAGTTCCCAACAAGCCGAATTCTTCTCCCACAATGGCAAAGATGGTATCTGTATAATTCTCCGGCAAAAATCCATACTTCTGCAAACTACGCCCCAGACCGACGCCGAAAAGGCCGCCTGTGCCGAAGGCAATCTCTGCATTGACGATCTGATAACCCTGATTGGAGACATATTGCCAGGGATTTAACCAGACCAGGACCCGCTGCCACTGATATTCCGTACTACGAACCAGCAAATAGAGGGCACCCAAACCTACAGGGGCAGCTATGGCAAACCATTTCGTAGGCAACTCGGTTTGCAAAAGCAGGGCCACTGCTGTTAAGCCCAGAACCATAGTGGTACCCAAATCAGGCTGCTTATAGACCAGAGCCAAGACTACGATTAATATGCCACCCGGGATATAGAGATCCTTCAGGGTCCGAACGGGGTAACGATCAAGAATGTGGGCATAAAAAAGGATCAGAGTCAATTTAACGAGTTCTGAAGGCTGAAAAACAAGGCCAGCAATATTTAACCAACGGGCTGATCCTTTGGCTTCAACTCCAGCTTTACTGAAAAGCACGGCAATCAGCAGTATGATACTTGCTATTATAGTTGGACCAGCAAAGCGGCGCCAGTAGGTATAGGGAACCCGCGTGGTTATA
Organism: Peptococcaceae bacterium UBA2264; assembly: GCA_002347475.1. Taxonomy (GTDB): domain Bacteria; phylum Bacillota; class Desulfitobacteriia; order Desulfitobacteriales; family Desulfitobacteriaceae; genus UBA2264. Next base: position 3,968 of record DDXI01000120.1, on the reverse strand, counting down.
TAGGCTAACACCCCTCCGACCAGGGCCCATTTCAACTGCTGAAGGGCATAATAATAAGCATTGGTATTGTTGGTAAAGTTAAAGCTTTTGATAGCCCCAGCACTCAAGACCATAATCAAACCGTAGGCCAGCAAAGCCAGGATTAAAAAAAAGAGCAGAAAATCGGGCTTGCGCCCAGGGGCAGCCCTCTTTGATCCGAGAACACGTTTCCGACTCATGCCGTTCACTCCCCTTATCGCCTTTTCGTGTTCACGCAAAAATCAGAAATCGAAGCCTCGAAGCATGAACTTCAAGGCTTCAGACATCATTCGCTTTTAAGAGTATCTTCGATGCTATCTTCAATGGTCATTTCCGGAATCGGGGACTGCTGAGCTATGGCTTCGGCATCCGCAGCCGCTTCGGCCTCTTCCTGCGCCTGGCGGATACTCAGACTGATTCTTTTATCTTCCGGTCTGCATTCAATCACTTTAGCCTTCACTATATCTCCCACTTTAACCACATCCTCAACCTTGGCTACCCGCCGGTTAGCCAGTTGGGAGATATGGACCAAAGCATCAATACCATCTTCCAATTGCACAAAAGCCCCAAAGGTAGCAAGCCGGGCAACCTTGCCGCTAACCAGCGAGCCTACAGGATATTTCTCGGCTACCTGAGACCAGGGGCTTGGTTTGAGTTGTTTCAAGCCCAGCGAAATCCGGCCGCTCTCCTGATCAACTTTCAATACCAGAACTTCCAGTGTATCCCCGATATTTACCAGCTCGGTGGGATGGCCGATGCGGGAATAACTCATGTCCGAAATATGCAATAGTCCATCCAAACCGCCCAGATCAACAAATACACCAAAGTTTGTTATGCGGCGAGCAATCCCTTTGACCACATCTCCTTCTTTCAGACTCTCCAGAAGCTGGGCCCGTTTCTGCTGCTGTTCCTCGTTTAAAATAACCTTCTGGGAGAGGACCACCTTGCGTTTTGCGGGATTGAATTCCAAAACACGCAGCCGCAGGGTCTGCCCCAGGAAGGCATTCAAATCTTCGACATAACCTACCTGCACCTGGGAAGCAGGAACAAAACCTCTCATGCCCAGATCCACCAACAGGCCGCCTTTGACAACCTCGGTAACTACGGCACTGACCTCTTCCTTGCTTTCGGCCAATTCAGCCAAACGCTCGATGGCATCTGTTTCCCCAACCCGTCGTTTAGATAAAACGGTATAGCCCTCCTCGTTGGTGACCTGTAAAATCACGGCATAAATCTGCTCACCTACTGTCACGATTTCGGACGGAGCGGCAACAGGCGCCAGGGAGAGTTCTTTCAGTTCAATAATACCTTCCGATTTCCAGCCGATATCTACAAAAACTTGTTCTTCCGTCATTTTAACGACATGCCCTGCTACTACAGCGCCCCGGTAGATCTTCTGAAAATCTTTATCCCAGCTGGACATATCAACCATTTCTTCGCCAGCCCCAGTCTCTGCAACTGCTTTCTCTTCTTCGCCAGCCTCAGTTTCTGCAACCGCTTTCTCTTCTTCGCCAGCCTCAGTTTCTGCAACCGCTTTCTCTTCTGCTTCGGCCGGTTTTTCAGTGGTTGGCTCGAATTCTGTGGGAGCTGTATTCTCTACAGGAGCTGTAATTTCTGCGACAACTGTATTTTCGGCGGCAGTCACATTCTCTTCCACTGCTTTATTTTCTTCCATAGTAATTGCTTCGTCGTTTATTTCTGTCATCTTGTTATAAACCTCCTCAATTATCCAGTCTGGAGTAGATGCTCCTGCGGTAAGACCCGCGGCAGAAACACCGGCAAACCAGCCTGTCTGCAATTCAGCAGCCGTTTCGATTAAATAAGTCCTGGTTTTTTCAGCACAAATAGCGCTCAATTTACGGGAATTGGCACTATCACGACCACCGGCCACAATCATTACTTCAACTTTACCCGCCAAGTCACGGGCCGCATTCTGTCGTTCATGAGTTGCATTACAGATGGTATTATGAACTGTCAGCTGAGCTGTATGTTTGCGAAGTTCCGCAACGATTTCCAGGAAATCGTCTTCGTTCTGAGTAGTCTGCGCTAACACGGCTAAAGCAGAATAAAAAGGAAGATTTCTGGCTTCTGCGATATTGCCGACAGCTATAGCCTGCTTCCCCGCCCAGCCCAGGATTCCCCGGACTTCCGGATGCTGCCGGTCGCCGACCACAACAACTTGCCCTACTTGAGCGGATTCAGCGGCCAGGCGCTGAGCCTTTTGCACAAAAGGACAGGTGGCATCAGCCACTGCAACTCCTTTGGCGGCCAGCTGAGCATATACAGCGGGCTCTACACCGTGCGATCGAATTATCACAGTCTGCCCAGATTCGGCTTCCTCCACAGAATCAATAACCTTAATACCTTGTTTTGCTATACTCTCAACCACCTGTTGATTATGAATGAGTGGACCAAGGGAAGCTGTAACTGAGGTCATTGCCGTGCTTTCCGCTATTTCAATAGCCCTTTGCACTCCGAAACAAAAACCTGCCTTTGCTGCACGTATAACCTGCAAGCATATCCCTCCTGTGTACATTAAAATATGTACAAAATTTAAATTCGCTGCTCAAAGACAAAATTCCTGCAAAACTCAGATTTTCTTCAAGCCCTGCATTCTCTTCCCTTTTTATTTTCCCTGCCTGCTCAGAATCTTGACACTGGCAACAATTTGGTCAACGATTTCAGGCACAGCCAAACCTGTGGTATCAAATACCCAGGCATCCGCAGCTGCTGCCAAAGGCGATTCCACCCTTTCCGTATCCTTCTGATCCCTATTCTTCATATCAGCCAGGACCTCCGGCAAAGTCAGGTTTTGGCCCTTGGCCTGCAGTTCCAGCCAGCGTCTTCGGGCCCGTTCCTCCTCGGTGGCTGTCAGAAAAATCTTGAGATCGGCCTGGGGCAGGACATGGGTTCCAATATCGCGGCCATCCATGATCACACTTCCCAGCTCTGCCTCCCGGCGCTGCAGGAATACCAGCCTCTTACGCACCCGGGGGTAAGCCGCAATTACAGGAACAACTCGGCTAACCTCTGGGGAACGTATTTTATCCGTGTAATCCACACCACCACACCAGATGCGTTTCCCGGCATTATGCTCCAGACGGAGTTCTGTTCTCTCCGCCAGTTCACTGATCTTTTCCTCATCCTCAACCGGAATCCCTATTTCCATCGCTTTTGCAGCAATAACCCTGTACATGGCTCCGGTATCCAGATAAAAGATCCCCAGTTTTTCTGCCACTGCCCTGGCTACAGTACTTTTCCCTGCCCCGGCAGGTCCGTCCACTGCAATTTGCAGGTAATTTTTCCTCAAACTTACTTCTCCCATCACTTTTCCCTTTGGGCATTATTTTTCAGTGGCATTATTTTCTGCCAGCATTATATCATAAGGAAGCCGATTGTATTATTTGCCTCCACCCTATCTTATTGTTTTTTTACATAAAAATCAATCAGGCGCAATCAGCGGCTTCTGCAAACAGCCTTCAAAAGTTCTCTCCTCAGGCAGATCCTCTCCTTTTACCGGCGCTGCGGACACCCCAAGGTCAGAAAACTCGAGGCTCTCTTCTATAAACAACCCCTGAATCTGGCTGTTTTCCAAAACAGTTTTGAGTGGCAGTATCCTGTAAGCGCTGAAAGAAAGAAAACAGCCTTTGGAAAGCTGTACGAGGAAAGTATTCAGAACAAAATAAGCTACTGCATTATTGCAATAGCTTTAGTGATAAATTATTTTAGTTTTTAATACAATTTTGATTCTGAAAATCAGGCAAGACTTATATCAGATTTATTCTTCTTTTTCCATCCATAAATTACAGTATCTTTCCATCCCATCGTCATAGGCAGGGCAATTGTCAAAGAATTTGCAGGTATGACAGGAAAATAGCATTGGCTTTCCCTCACTTCGCTAATTTTTGTTGAGTATTTACCGACTCAATCGGTTTTATTAAATCCAACAA
>DDXI01000045.1 GCA_002347475.1 Peptococcaceae bacterium UBA2264 | reverse complement strand
CTCAGATGTTCGAGCAAAAGTTCATCACCGATTCTAATCTTCATCTCTGTTCATCACACTCTTCCTCTTCCGTATTTTAATCATTATATTCAGAAGTTGATTTTGTCTGCTGTTTTTATTATCAATTATGAATTGTAAGGTAAACCTGCCTGCCTGTAAAGACTCTTTATCTCTTGCCGGGTAATTGGTCTGAATTGACCTGGTTTTAAAGCAGAATCTGTCAGAGGACCAAACCTTATCCTCTCCAATCTGATTACCGGGGACCCTACGGCAGCGAACATGCGTCTGATCTGACGATTTCGGCCCTCATGAATAGTTATTTCCCAAACCTCCAGATCCCGATCTTTCACAACCCGGGATTTCTGAACTTTGGCCGGTGCCGTCAGGCCATCCTCCAATAAAATTCCCTGCCGCAAGATTGCTGTTTTGGAAGGATCCAAAGGCTCCTTCAGCCAAACCCGGTAAGTTTTTTCCACACCAAAGCCGGGATGCATCAAGCGATGGGCCAGTTCTCCGTCATTGGTTATGAGCAATAAACCAGACGTATCCCAATCCAGTCTGCCCACAGGATATATCCTTACCGGAAGGTCAGACAATATGTCCAGAACTGTTTTTCGGCCTCTGGGATCACTGCTGCTGGTGATAACTCCTACGGGTTTATTCAGCAAATAGTACTGAAGAGTTTCCTGCTGCAGCACAGGTTTGCCATCGATCTCGATCCGATCTCCGGGCCCAACTTTAGTTCCCAGAGTGGTAACCTTCGAACCGTTAACACTGACTCTTCCCACCAGAATCATTTGTTCGGCATGCCGCCGGGAAGCAATCCCCGCCCTGGCTATATATTTTTGCAACCTCATCTGTTCCCTGTTTTCATGACCGCAAACTGTTATCACCCAAATCTATTTGTCTATCTCAAGATATTCTTCAGTATAGTATACCACAGGTAGAATCAAAGCCTGAAGATCAATAAACTTCAGATGCAGAAACAGGGCATCTGAAGTTTATTCATTTTCATCCGTCTCTGTTGTTAAAGGTGGTAAATCCTTAAGGGAAGCCAACCCAAAATGGCTTAAAAATTGTTCCGTAGTCGCATAAAGAATGGGACGCCCCGGACCGTCTTTCCGACCTGCTTCCTTAACCAGTTTTCTGTCAACCAAGGTCGCCAGAGCCCGGTCAGATTGCACACCCCGCAGAAAATCTACCTCCCCGCGGGTAACAGGCTGTTTATAAGCTATAATTGATAAAACCTCCAGGGCTGCTCCGGAAAGTGTTTGCACAGGCTGTTTGTAGAGTATCTCGATATAGCGCGCCAGGGCCGATTTTGTTCCCAGTTTGAACCCCTCATTGGATTCGATCAGCATTAAACCGGAGGAAGATGAGGCATAACGCTGCCTCAAATCCTCCAGAATTTCCTGTACATCCTCTGCCGCTAACTCCATAATCCCGGCCAGGCGCTCTGCTGTCAGGGGGTCTTTGGCTACAAACAGCAAGGCTTCCAGGGCAGCAGTTTCTGTTTCCCGAAACAGCATTCAATCTACTCCTCTAACTTATCCTCTAAATCTCACTAAATTCCCAGGCTTTGGCTGTAGGAAAGATAAAGATATCCGCTTGAGCGGAAGCTTGCTCAGCCTTCACTTTGCCTGCTTTAAGCAGTTCCAGTAAAGCCAGGAAGACCATTAAGGCCTCTCGGCGGGAATTAAAACGTATCAGCTGCTGAAAACGTATTCCCTGAGGCTGCAGAATCACCCTGCGCCACACATCGTTGATTATAACCTCCAGGGAAATATCTTCCGGCTGAATATATCTGATTTCTTCGCCCTCTTCAGCCCGCTGGATAACCTTGGCAAAGGCTTGCCACAAATCCTCAAAAGAAACCCCCTCTAAAGGGTCAGGCAAAGGTATATGGGCAAGCAAGGCTTCCAGATCTATTTCGCGCCCATAAGACCGCCCGCAAGAACTATCAATAGTCTGCAAAAAGCGGGCAGCCTCTTTAAACGTCTTATAGGCCAGGATTCGTTCGACAAGTTCCTGCCTGGGATCTTCAGCCCTTTCTTCAGAATCTTGCTCTGAAGCAGTTTGGGGCAAAAGCAAACGCGATTTGAGGTAAAGCAGCTGAGCCGCCATAACTAAAAATTCCGTAGTCACTTCCATATCCAGAGATTCCATCTGACGAACTGCCTCAATAAACTGATCGGCAATCCTGGCAACCGGTATATTGTAGATATCGATTTTTTCCTGCTGGATCAGCTGCAGCAGAAGATCCAGCGGACCCTGATAAGCCGGGACATTAAAGTGGAGAATATTTTTCTCTTTGTCCCTCTCCATTTATAAACCCATTAAAGAACGCACTTCTTTCATGGTTACAGTTACAACTTCCCGGGCTCTTTCCACGCCGTCTTGCAAGACTTGTTCCACCTTACCGGGTTCCTCCCACTGGGCCCGGCGCTCCCGGAACGGGGCGAGCAGCTTATCCAGATTGGCGGCCAGATGTCTCTTGCAGGCCACACAGCCGATTTTACCGCCGCGGCAGTTATTTTCTACTTCAGCAACCTCGGGAGTATACGTCTCATGGAATTTGTAAACAATGCAGACCTCGGGATGACCCGGATCATCCTTGCGTAAGCGGGCTGGGTCAGTGATCATTTGTTGCACCTGCTTAGCGATTTCATCAGTCGAGGCCGTCAGGGAGATAGCATTGTTATAGCTTTTGCTCATTTTGCGTCCGTCAACTCCCGGTAAAAGAGGCACTTTACCAACCAGGGATCTCGGTTCCGGAAAAACCGGTCCATACATATAATTGAAGCGGCGGGCAACTTCGCGGCAAAGTTCGATATGAGGCAGTTGGTCTTCGCCAACCGGCACAGCATTAGCCTTATAGACCAGGATATCAGCTGCCTGTAAAAGCGGATATCCCAGGAAACCATATGTCGACAGATCCTTGCCGCCAGCTTTGCCTAATTGCTGGAGCTGGTCTTTATATGTTGGAACCCTCTCCAGCCAGGAAAGGGGAGTAATCATGGAAAAGAGCAAATGCAGTTCGGCATGTTCCTTGACCTGGGACTGCACCAAAATTGAACATTTAGCCGGATCCAGGCCCACACTTAACCAATCCAGGGCCATATCCTTGATCAGCGCCGGCAGATTCAAGCGATCCTCATAACCAGTGGTTAAGGCATGCCAGTCAACTATCCCGTAAAAACACTCATATTCATCCTGTAAAGCAATCCAATTCAGCAAGACACTCAAATGCCCGATATGCAAAGATCCAGTTGGGCGCATACCACTAAAAATTCTTTCCATGCAATCAGCCCTTTCAAAATTAATTTCTGCAATTATTCCATTTATTTCCAATTATGTCTCTAATAAATAAGCGGCTACCTGATAAAGAGTGCCAAAAGATGGGAAACGATATATTGATACACGTAAAATATGGTTCTAACAGCAAAAGAGAGCAGGGGACTCAATATATTGGTGAACAAAAGCACCATCAAAATCAGAATGCCATATGGTTCTATGGACCAAAATTTCTGAGCCAGAGGCCGCGGCAGTAATCCTCCCAGAATAGAAAAACCATCTAAAGGAGGAATAGGAATCAGATTAAAAACCCCCAGACCGATATTCAGAGTGACTATAGCTGTCAAAACCGGGTACAGATTAGGCCACCAGAGCGAATCCTGCATATAAAACTCACAGATACCCCAGATAATCATCCCGAAAAAAGCAATTATCAGATTCATAGCCGGTCCTGCTAAAGAAACAAGCATATGACCCCGCAGCGGATTGCCGCGGAAATTATTGGGATTGACTTGCACTGGTTTTGCCCAACCAAAATGATATAACAGAATCATTATGGTTCCGAATATATCCAGATGGGCCAGAGGATTAATTGTCAGACGCCCTTGACTGCGCGGTGTGGGATCTCCCAGATAGTCTGCTGCCCAGGCATGGGCAAACTCGTGAAAAGACAGGCCGATCAGCAGAGCAGGAATAAACGCAATCAAAGTTGACAGATTGAAATCAATCAAATTTTTTCCTCCTTCAATATACTATCCG
>DDXI01000009.1 GCA_002347475.1 Peptococcaceae bacterium UBA2264 | reverse complement strand
CTAATCTTTTTAGGGTTTAATACCTTTTTAACCCACATTGCAGGTTTAACCTATAAAAGTCAGGAAAAATCTGTTAACCCACATTGCAGCTTTAAGTTTGCAATGTGCTGATATTATGAGCTGTCATTTTTAAAAATTTCGGCAGGGGGGACTACGGATTTTTTTCTCACAAAAGGAGCATATTTATAATTTAGCAGGTCGTATATTTTCTTCACTTCTTTTGTAGGTTCGGTACATTGACGTATAGAGATGGTTTCATCCTTGATATTGACCAGACTTGTGGTTACACATTTTTGGGTGTTCATTGTCCTCACTATTTCACGCCAGTCGGAGTTTATCCCTTGCTGTTTCAGCTGGTAGCGTATGGTTGCCACTAACCAATATGCCAACATTCCTAAATGCAAGTGTGCCATGGCAGCATCGTCTGTTTTATGGTAAATGGGGCGCAGGTCAAGGTCGGATTTCAGGACTCTAAACGTATATTCTATTTCTCTGATAATGTTATAGATAGACCACAGTGTTTTTTCGTCGTTCCTTTTCAATGAAGTACGCAAAAAGTAAATCCCGGCTTGTTTGTCGGGGTCTTCGCCTGTTTTGTGCCGACAGCTTATTTTTGTTGCAGTACCATTGCCATCGTCTCTTATGTTTATGTCATAATAATTGTGCACCGATGGGTACTTCTGTTTTAGCCGTCCTATCCGTTCGTAAACTTTATTCAGTTTTTTTGTGCCTCCCTTTTTTGCAATACCTTCCTGTATGCTTTGTATGCCTTCCTTGAACCTTTGCGAAAGCAAGCCGTTCATGCTTTTTTCTTTCAATGCTTTTGCCTGGCTCCGCACCCAAAGGTATTGGTCATTATCACCACAGGCTCTAACTTTTAACAGTTCTATTGGCTGCTGACGTTTTTGTACCACGGACTGAAAGTGATTATCTGTATACGTGCCCTTTGGAATATTCCGAGGGATTGACACCGTACTGTTCCCTGAAATGGCGTGCGAAGTTGGACTGATTGGAAAATCCGGTACATTACCTGGGATATGTTGTCATGACCCTTCCTGAAAATAACCGCAGCCGTCTTTAGTCTTATTGATCTGATCAGTTCGGCAGGAGAATAACCTGTCAGTGCCTCAATCTTCCTGTACAGATGGGTTCGGCAGATATAGAGACCGGTGCATACAGAATTCACGTGAAAATCGGGATTGGAAAGATTCTCTCTCATCAGATTTATAACCTTTTGCACCATGGTATCGTCAGGTATAGGTATAGCTTACTCATCAGGTGCGGTAAGGAACTGCTTCCTGTACCTCTCCCGGATTCTTCTGGCAGTGTCAAAATGGTTCCTGATTTTGATGGTCAGTTCGGTCATGTCAAAAGGCTTACTGATATAGTCATCTGCCCCGCAGTCGAGACCCGTGATGGTGCTCTGCCTGTCAGCCCTGGCTGTGAGCATTATTACAGGGATATGACCTGTCTTCTCATTCTCCCTGATCCAGCGGCAGAGCTCATAACCATCCGCCACTGGCATCATCACGTCAGTGACGATCAGGTCAGGGATGTGCTGGACCGCTGAAGCAAATCCTTCCTCTCTGTCGAAGGTCTTTCGTACCGTCCACTCTTTTGAGAGGCTGCCGGCAATGAATGAGTTCAGCTCCCTGTTGTCCTCAACCACCAGTATGCAGTAGCTGTAGCGGCTTAATCAATTGTCTGGTTTTGTTGCAGGAGCATATTCTTTCTTTTTGGTTTAATCAAGTTTCATGGCACGAATCCATGTGAATCCGGCATAACCTGACTCATAATTATGTGACCAGGTAGATGGGTCAGAATCAATGACTGTATAAGTGCCAGGCTTAATCTTCACCAAAGGATAAAATACCCAATATGCATTTACCACCCCACCTTGTCCGACTATCCCCCAGGTTTGCCATGGTCCATAAACTGTTCCATCCGAATGTTGTAGTGAAATAGTCCCGGGCAAGGCACCTTGATTAAAATAATGATAGTTCATTATACTTGTAATAAGTAGTTCCTTGTCAATGGTAAATGTAGTTGGGTTAGTTGGCCCGTTGGAAACACCCCCAATGTTTCCGTTATAAAAGATTTGTTCGTCATTAATTGCAAACTCGGAAACAGTTATTTCTATACAAGCCTTTTGAGATGGGTCTGAAACCAAAGTTGCACATACCTTGTATACGCCAGCACTGGCAGATGCTTTATAAATACCAACATTATTATATGTCGGGTCTTCAGAAATAATTCCGCCATTTGCCGGATTTACTGACCAGGTAACCGTTTGAGCAGTTATACTATTATCGAACACAACCACGAACGCTCTTGATTCGTTGGTCATCATGTAGGCTTCTGAAACCCCAAAACTTATTTTTGATTCAGCTTCAGTTTGGGTTGCCTTTTCACACCCGTATAAGAGAAGAGACAGTGTTAAAAAAAACAGAATATTTTTCATAAGGCTGGTTTTAAGTTAATATGCAAAAAAAGTAAAAAATATTTGTTTGAAGAACACATGATTCTCTCAGCCTCCCTTGGACCGGGCATATTTTTGATAAAGAGTCAAAATCAGATGACCAATCTGCTTCCCGTGAAGTATTTCTCTGACATTTTTTTGGCCGGGTAATCCTGTTTTCATTTAAAGCTTGACCCCGGGCCGGCCCGATCCCTGGCAGAAATGAAAAAGGCAGCCGAATGACTGCCTGGTAGAATAATTGTAAAAAAATTCATGGATTTATACCAATATGGTAGAAATACTGGCACTAAACCTGGCACCAGAAATAATTATGATTATCGGG
>DDXI01000002.1 GCA_002347475.1 Peptococcaceae bacterium UBA2264 | reverse complement strand
TTTGGCTAGCAAGCCCTAAATATTTATCTTATCATGATCAGCGTTTCTTTTATTATGTTTTTTCCACATGGTAAGAGAGAGACAGGTACCTTGTCCACTGAATTTGCCATACTTTGGGACAAGGTACCTGTCTCTCTGTCCTATAAGAGTCCAAGGTTACTCAACGCGTGGATAACAAGGACAATGAACAAAGACAGGCTCAAACCCACATGGATCAGACGCCACGACTCACGATGTTTGACCGCCAGACCAAATTGCATCATAAAACCGGCAGTTACGATAACCACAAAGAGAAGAACTGTTGCAAGGCCTGTTCCTAAGGCAGGGGCGAACTCTGCAGGACGACTTATCTGGATCGCAAAATGCACCGACGCAAGCATGACTGCCAGCAAATTGCCAAATACGTGTACTCTCAGGAGAGTGCCGCGATTGACTGCAGTATGGCGCTTCATATAGGCGTATATTGCCATGAATGTGAGGAGGTACGTTCCTCCGATTAGCGAAAACCAGTGATGCACGAAGAACGGTCCAATTTTCACGTGGAGGTTCCATAATCGTACATAGGTGCCAATCGCTACGAAGATGATGATCACCAGAAGCCCTATTGTGAGCCTGAATTGAGTTTTCATGTCCTTAACTCCTCCCTCTATAATATAATACTTCTTCTTGGTAGTTTGATCTTTCTTAACAAGCTATTGTCAACGGCGTCCCCGGTAAAAGCATTTATACTCAGAGCATACCCTCGATTTCCTGGCGACCAAAATCGAAAGTGTAGTAGCCCAGGAATTCCTGCCCCCTCAATTACCTGGGAGCCGGGAAGATGGTCTGCAAGGAATGCCGCAGTCAGGTTCCGGGCAACAGTCTGCCACATTTTCAGAGACGGGTTGTGCTGTATATGCATTTAACTCCATGGTTAGCATTTTATGGGTCTTTTATTGTTCAATTTTTGCCATCCGAAATCGCTCCTTTGAATTTTAGTGTATCATTTTCATGCAATTTCGGACTGCACTTTAATTGTAATACTCCACTTGGATTCGGAGAGCAGCAGGGGCTGCGATTCAATTTCTGAAACTGTCGCTAAGGGAATAAAAGGCTCTATTGCCGAAGCGCTCTTATCAATTGTTAGCTCACTGCCGTCACTGGTGACAATAATCGTTCCTACCTTGCCTGTTAGGTAGACACTTGCTCCTGCAGTTATGAGCCTGTTAATGGTTGCTTGTGTCACATGATCGTCGCTGCTATCATTTCCATCGGAAATTATGGCATATTCAGGAGTTACCTCAGCCAGAAATGCAGATGTGCTTGACGTGTCGCTGCCATGGTGTCCAACCTTGAGAACATCGGAGTCTAAGTTATATACGGAGTTAAGCATTTCAATTTCTGATTCTTGTTCAGCATCACCTGCGAATAAGAAGGAGTTGGATCCATAAGTTAATTTTAGAACTGCACTGTAATTATTAATTTCTTCATAACTTGTTGAATTAGGTGCAACCAGCTTAGCTTTTACTTCAGTCCCAAGGTTAAGATTCAAGCCGGCTCTTGCTTCAGTAATTTTCAGGCCTTTTTTCTGAATAGCTGTAATCAGATCAATATATGTCTGGCCGGAAGAATCCTTTTTTGGCATAACCACTTGCCCGATATCAAATTCATTTATCACTGCATCCATAGCCCCGATATGATCTCCATGGGGATGGGTAGCAATGATGATATCTAAACGGCTAACACCCTGATTTTTTAAATAGTTGATAATTGTATCGGCATCATTATCATTACCTGCATCGATCAGGACATTTTTACCGTTGGGAAGCTGAATTAGCTCGCAATCAGCGTGTCCGACATCAATAAAAGAAACCTTCAGGACTTCGAAAAATTTCCCGAGATTTTGAACAAGATAGCTGACAGTAGAAGTTGGCACAACCCCGGATCCGCCCAGGACATAAACATTACTTACCTTACCGGAATACTCAGTTAGAAAATCTTGAACAGCAGAATCCAATGTTGTACTGACTAAAACCATAGCACTGCCGGTTCTGGCTGCAAGAGCAGATCCGGCTAAAGCGTCAGGGAAGTTCTCGCCGGTTGCTACAAAAATAAGGTCAGTTCTTAAATCCAAGGCGTTAATAATATTGACAGCAGTCTCATATCTGTTTGCTCCGCTATAACGAATAGGATTTGGTAATTTATTCTCTACAATTGAACTTATCACCCCAGGTCCGCCGACAATTATTGTCTGGGTAATCTCTAAATCACTCAAAGCCTTGTTTGTTGCCCCCGGAATAGCATTTATGTCAGAGAGCAGGATTGGTACTCTGTTATAGGCTGCCCAGGAAGAGATTGCTAAAGCGTCAGGAAAGTTGTAGGCATAAGCGATTACTGCTTTAGTGGTTTTGAGTTTACCAGCATCGTGTAAATATGATGCAATAGCTGCTGCGGTATCATATCTTGAACTGCCAGCCAGGCGCTTGACAGTATATTTTGAGGCCAGGTATGTTTCAATTGAAGCAGATACAGCGCCGGTGCCGCCCAGGATGTACACTTTCGAGGGACGAAGTCTTGAAATTTCGCTATCAGTTTCAGGTGATAAGGAATTGCTGTCCGTGAGTAAGATCGGTGAGTTAAAGGCAGCTGCAAGAGTTGCGCCAGCCAAGGCATCAGGGAAATCATCGCCGCGGGTTAGAATAACAGCATTTGCTTCGTCAGGCCAGCCTTCTTTTGAGATTTCAATTGCAGTCAGGGTTCGGGATGATCCAGCAAGCCTTTCAGGTGTAAGTCGAAATGATACTGCCTGCACCGATGTAATTGGGACAGACAGGGCAATAAGCAGCAAGAAGACAAGGTATAAGGATAACTTCTTTTTCAGTGATTTAGTCAAGAGACTTCCCCCTTCCCAATAATATAATTAAGGTTTCTTTATAATCTGCTCATCTCCTGCTTTTTCCAAAGTATTTCGTCATCCAGCCGCGATTTTATAGAGGACAGAATGTGTGATAAAATTAAATTAATTAAATTGTTCTTAAATAACAGGTATCCCTGCTGTTAAGGGAGGAACAGGAGCTCCTATATGCAGATCACCCTGGCTATGGTTAAGAAAACTATGTCTTACCGTTATGTGGTATTTATCGTGATAGCACTGGCCTATGTCCTGGTTTATTTTCACCGCACCTCAATTGCGGTCATGGCCTCGGAACTAAAGGCTGCTTTTGGGGTTGAGACAACAGCAATAGGGCTTTTCGGTTCAATGTACTTTTATGCTTACGCCATGTGTCAATTACCGGCAGGAATATTGGCTGACCGCTGGGGAGCCCGTAAAACTACCTCATTATCCATGTTGCTGGCCAGTGTGGGGACTTTATTATTTGTTATGGCCAATACTTTTAACCAGGCCTTGGCAAGCAGATTCCTGGTAGGAATGGGAGTCGCTTTCATTTATGTTTGTGCCATGCGTATATTTGCGGACTGGTTTAAGCATAGTGAATTTACTATTTACAACGGGCTTTTTGTGGCCATTGGCAATGCTGGTTCATTGGCATCGGCCGCGCCGTTGGTAGCTTTAATGACCAGCGCAGGTTGGCGTGGTGCTATGACCTTAATTGGAGCGGTTACTGTATTAATAGCACTGTTACTCTATATTTTCATGCGCAACAAGCCTGCAGAAATAGGAGGAGCCAGCATAGCTGATATAGAGGGGATAAGAGTAACCAGTTACGACTATATCGGTCACATCGGTGTACGTGAAAGCCTGGGAATAATTATAAGGAATTATAACTTTTGGACTATTGCCATATTATTTTTTGTCTGGTATGGTACTCAGATGGGCTTTCAAGCACTCTGGGCCGGCCCTTATCTCATGAATGTTTACCACCTGACCCAGGCACAGACCGGCTATATACTTATGTTTATTCCGGTGGGATTGATTCTCGGTTGTCCAGTGGCAGGACTTATAGCTGATAAGGTTATAAGATCCAAGAAAAAGGTAGTTTTGATTGGGGCAGCCATGAGTATCTTGACCTGGCTTATAATAATCTTTATGATCGATTCCATGCCCTTGCGTATGATTGAATTGGTAATGTTTACATATGGTTTCTTCAGTGCATTTGAGGTAGTAATCTGGACGAATCTCAAGGAAAATATTGATGCCAGAATTTTCGGTACCGGGTCAGGATTTACCAACATTTTTGTTTTCGGCGGTGCTGCTCTATATCAGCAAATACTTGGTATTATAATAGCTAAGGCACCGGTGGTTAATAATGTAATAAGTACCTCCGGTTTTAAGTCTGCCTTCGTTTTTTGTGCAGTTAGTATGTCCATCGCTATTTCAGTCTATGCTACCCAAAGGGAATATATCCTGTGATGCAGAAGAAGGCAGGCAGGAAAAACAGATCCGGAAGTATTGTAAGAAAATATTATAAGCTGTAAAATAAAGATAAATTTCTTTGCTGCCAATACGTTTGAAATATAGGGCAGCTGATTGTAATAACAACCAGATAATGATATTATTCAGGCAATTGGGGGTTAATTTTAACATGAATAAAATTAACATATATATGAATAGATTTAATAAATATATGGAGTACCTTATTACTAAAATTAAAGTTTTTGTAAAAGAGAAGAGATTTTATAACAGAGATTATTGTTTAAAATATATCTTGGAACGTCATCAGAGTAATGTATTGATAGTTATTTTTAGTGGTTGTACAAGAATTGGCTTAAAGGCAAGATATAATTATAACAGAACATTGAAAAACATAAAGGCCAATAAGTTATTTATACTTGATGATTTTGGTTATGACCAAAGAGGAGCTTATTATCTGGGCCATAATATGGATTTTAAGATCCAGGAGGTGGTTAAAGAACTCATTTATAAGATCCAAAAAGATTTAAATACAGACAAAACCCTATACATTGGCAGCAGTAAGGGTGGTTATGCTTCGCTGTATTTTGGGATGCAGGAAGAAAACTCAATTATAATAGCTGGTGCTCCTCAATATTTTTTGGGAAATTACTTGCACCAACCTGATTATGAAGAAACTTGCCTGAAATACATAATTGGGAAAGATGTTACTGATGATAAAATACTTTTATTAAATAATTTATTATCCAATATGATCAGTAAAAATGCTGCTAACAATAATAGCGTTTATTTGCATTTTTCCGACTCTGAGCCTACCTATGAAAAGCAAATAAAAGATCTGATCTCGTGTTTGAAAAAAAATAATGTTACTTATTATACTGATGTGGGCAAATATACAAATCACGGAGATGTCAGCTTGCATTTTCCCCAATATCTGATTAGAACAATAAAAGAATTGATTTAGGTCAATTAAGATTTATTTAGTGCAGCAAACAAACAAGCCCGAAGAATTATTTTCGGGCTTGTTTGTTTGCTTAAATTAGATCAACTCTTCATTTCTTCAGCAAAACGCTGGAATTTTTCCCTGCTGTTTGCCGGAGGAATATACAATTCAGAGCGTCGGGACATGCCTAAGGCCCCGCTGGGACAGGCAGCAGCACATGCCCCACAGCCGATACAAATCTTTTCACTCACAACTGGAAGTTTAGTGCCATCAGCCTGTTTCTTCATTTCGATTGCCTTAATCTGACACCTGTCAGAGCACAGGCCACAGCCAAGACAGTCTGCTGATTGCAGAATCGGAATAAAATTACTGGGGTGGGCGGCATGGAAGCCCTCTTTGACGGCACTCAGGACTTCGCAGCAGCAGCCGCAGCAGTGGCAGATATAGGCTGGTTTGTTCAATACATTATCACACAAGTGAACCAATCCCAGTTTCTCTGTTTTGTCAAGTACTGCCAATAATTCTTCGGTGGTGGCCGGTTTAGCTAAACCCCGGCGTACCAGCCATTCAGCTCCTGCGCCCAGAGAGGTGCAGACATCTTCCGGTGCCCCGCAAGCTCTGCCCAGATGAGCCGCTTTATGGCGGCAGGGACAGGTGGAGATCGAACCGCCGCCGGCCTGTTTAATGATTTCCGCTGCCCGCTCATAATCCAGGACTTCTGTTTCTACAGCCAGGGGTATAAGATTTTCATAAACCAAAGTCCGCATTGCCTGGGTATTTCTACTGTAGAGTTTATCTTTGACTCCCGCGGTATGAAAGTACTGCTCGAATAACTCTGCTAAATCTTTATGATTGACATTATCCCCGGTTCGCATAAAAGTATACTCGAAAAATCCGACGACAACAGGGACTAACATATAAAAAACACTGTCTTTGCGGGGGAGATCCAATACCAAACCTTTCCTAGCCATTCCGTCCAGGACTTTTTTCAGCTTTTCTTCCTCAAGACCAGTAACAGAGGCAATCTTATCCAGAGTCATCGGAGCTAAAGAAAATTTGCTTCCTATTGCGGCTTCGCTTTCGGTATAAATTTGGTGAAGGATTTGCATCATGCTTTCATTGATGACTACACCTTCCGGAGCCTTGCTTAAACGTTCAGCTAAGGCTTTGTAAGCTTCTGCTTTGGCATTTACTAAATGTCCCATATACTTTATTCCCCTTTCTTTCTGTTAAGAGTAAGGCAATATTGTTTATGAAGTGAAGTAATTAGCCAGGATCATTAGCCTTGCATTAAAA
>DDXI01000124.1 GCA_002347475.1 Peptococcaceae bacterium UBA2264 | reverse complement strand
TAAGGAAGGAAATGAATGAACTCCATAAAAACGATATTGTAATTCGTACTATAGGGGGTATTCAAAGATTGCCTATGGCTGCTCAGCAGGAACTGCAGAGAGCCTTTGAACTGACAAAGGCCAATAAGGGACTGATATTTAACATAGCCTTGAATTACGGAGGAAGGTCAGATATTGTTGAGGCGGTGCGTAAACTTTGCGCCGAAGTATTGAATAAAAATATTACTCCTCAAGACATTAACGAGGAGTTTGTGAGCAAGGCCCTGTCTACCGCAGGTTTGCCTGACCCGGATTTGCTGATTCGAACTTCGGGAGAAATGAGATTAAGCAACTTCCTGTTATGGCAGATTGCCTATACGGAGATAGTTGTGGTTGAAGATTACTGGCCGGATTTTGACCGGACAATATTACATCAGGCTATCAGAGCTTATCAGCAACGGGACAGGCGGTTTGGAGGGTTAACAAAAATTAAGGAGTAATCATCTTGAAAAGAATAATCAGCGCCCTGATCTGGGCTTCTCTCCTCTTAGGTCTGAGTTATCTTGGCGGAGTATACACTGTTCTGCTGGTAAGCCTTTTAACTATCCTGGCTTTACTGGAATATCTGAAAATTATTGAACATTTGGGGATCAATGTCTGGCAGGTCACTATTATTACGTTTACCTTATTATGGCTCTTGAATGTTTTTTACGGCAGTAAGGAATTGATGTTTCCTATCCTGATTTTGTGGCTGATCATCGCTTTTGGCCGTCTGGCCCTGGGCTATCCCCAGGTTAGTCTGGAAGAAGCCAGTTATAATCTGCTGGCAATAATATATCCGGTGGGCTTTTTTTCTTATCTCTATCTTTTACGGCAGCTGCCGCAGGGTCTTACCTGGACTTTTCTGACATTTTTTTTGATATGGGCCACTGACGTTTTTGCTTATCTCATAGGCAAGGGTATAGGGAAACATCCCCTGGCTCCCAAAGTGAGTCCCCATAAAACCGTTGAAGGTGCTATTGGCGGTCTCTGCGGAAGCATTCTTGTTGGCCTGGTGTTCTGGTATTGGAGCGGGGCGGTCTCCTTGCCGGATATCCTCATTCTTTCTCTGATCGCAGGTTTGGTAGGCCAGATAGGGGATTTATTTGAATCGTCATTGAAGAGAAGTGCCGGAATCAAGGATTCTGGTTCGCTGATTCCCGGACATGGCGGCATCCTGGATCGTTGTGACAGCTTGATTTTTGTTCTTCCGCTTATATATTATTATATTGTGAATTTTGTTTGATGGGGTGGATAATTTGCGGGCAAATTCCGAACATTTGTTTTGGTCTAATCTTAACCGCTTGGCTGTAATCGTGATTTTTCTGGTTTCCCTGAAACTTTTCACCTATTTTATACAGGAATTTCTGCCGGTTTTCGGTGAGGTGCTTAAAAATTTGTTTGTGGCTTTTTTCCCGTTTATTTTAGCCTTGGTTATCGCTCATTTACTGGAGCCTTTGGTAGCGCGTTTAATCAGGATCCTGCATCTGAAACGCGGTTATGCGGCTTTATTATCACTTATAATAGCTTTGGGCCTCTTAAGCCTGATTGTTTTTTTGGTTATTAACAGGCTTTACACGGAATTATCCGAGCTGGCGGTATCTTTGCCGAATTACGGCTATATTATGGACTTTGCAAATGCCAGGATCAGTGCCCTGCAAGACTTTCTAACCCTCAATCCCCAGATCCAGAATACTCTTTTTTCTTCCACCGAGAGTATTCTGAAATCTGTTCAGGATTGGGCTAAATCCGGCAGCATTTTTCTCCTGAACTTTTTATCGGCCTTGCCCGGTGCTTTTGTAATATTTGTAGTTTCGATTGTAGCCACTCTGCTGATGAGCATCTCATTCCCCGATGTGAAAAATTTTATGAACAGACTTGTGCCCCGGCGCTGGCAGGAAAATGCCAAAGCTGTCAGCCAGGAACTGGGAGTTGTTTTAGTCGGCTTTTTACGGGCCGAGATTATATTGGTCTCAGTGACAATGATGATTATTACTTTCGGTCTGATGCTGATTGGCAATCGCTATGCCGTGACTATCGGAGTATTTGCAGGTTTATTGGATATATTTCCGATTGTTGGGACAGGAGTCCTGTTTGTACCCTGGATTATCATCTTATTGATAAATGGTTCGGTAAGTGCCGGGATCAAGATCCTGGTGATTTGGGTGATTGCCGTTGTAGTACGTCAAGCCCTTGAACCCAAGGTCTTGTCCCAGAATATTGGCTTACGTCCCCTGCCTACTCTGGTTTCCATGTATGTCGGTCTAAAACTGCTGGGCGGGTACGGTCTGATTTTGGGTCCGATGATTGTGATTATTTACGAAGCCATACGTAAGAGCTTTCTTCTCAATAAGCAAAACAAACAAACCGCCGGGCAAACTGACTAGCCCCAGGAATTCCAGGGGGGAGATTGTCAGGTATGAACTAAATGATAGAATCAGAGAGCAACTTTAAGTTTGGAAGTGAACTTATTTGAAAACATTAACTATACTGGGATCTACCGGCTCAATTGGCAGACAGACCCTGGAGGTTGTCCGGGCTTTTCCTGGACAACTCCGGGTTCATGCCTTGGCTGCCGCCAGGAGTACTGACCTTCTGGAAGAACAGGTCAGGGCTTTCCGGCCTGCTCTTGCAGTTATGATGGAGGAAAAAGCAGCTGCCGATCTCAGGGTACGAGTCAGGGATTTGCCTGTAGTTGTGACAGGCGGAATGGAAGGGATATTGCAGGCTGCGACTGCCCCGCAAGTTGATACTGTGGTGACAGCTTTGAGTGGACGTATCGGTTTGCAGCCAACCCTGGCTGCGCTTAAAGCTGGCAAGGCAATTGCCCTTGCCAATAAGGAGACTCTGGTGGCAGCAGGGGAACTGGTTTTGGAAACAGCGCGCCAAATGTCTTGTCCCGTCTTGCCCATAGACAGTGAGCATTCAGCCATTTTCCAGTGCTTGGAAAACGATCCGCGGACAGTGGAAAAAATTATCTTAACTGCTTCAGGCGGGCCGTTTCTGGGTTGGTCACGTTTCAAAATGGCCTCTGTGACCCCCCAGGATGCTCTGCAGCATCCTAACTGGGATATGGGTTGGAAAATAACCATTGATTCGGCAACTATGATGAATAAGGGTTTGGAAGTTATAGAAGCTCATCATCTTTTTAATATAGCTTATGAAGATATCGAGGTTCTGGTCCATCCGGAAAGTATAGTCCATTCCATGGTCGCCTATCGGGATGGCTCAGTGTTGGCTCAGTTGGGAAAACCGGATATGCGCCTGCCTATCCAGTATGCTTTAAGTTATCCGGCCCGTTGGCCTAATCCCTTGCAGCGTTTGGATCTGAGAGGAAAAACATTGTCTTTCCTTGAACCTGATTTGGAGAAATTTCCGGCTTTGGCTCTGGCCTGGGAGGTTGGCCGTCAGGGCGGCACCTTGCCTGCGGTTATGAATGCCGCCAATGAAGTTGCCGTCCTGGCTTTCCTGCAGGGTCGTCTGGCCTATTCCAGGCTGATAGAATTAGTCAGGGAAGTCTGTGCCGGTCACCACAGCACAGAGCATCCTGATTTGGCGGCGATCCTGGAAGCAGACGGCTGGGCTCGGGAGCTGGCAGAAAAATTGGTACGCTGCTCAAAGTACCCTGCCCGATAGGGTGATTTCAAAGCTTAATATATCTTTCTCCGCTGCCATACATTGAACCAGGCCTCACGAACCACGAATCCCGTACCACGAATCTCGAATCTCGAATCTCGATTATAGGGGGTGTAAATATTGCTGACAGCTCTATCATTTGTATTTTCTTTAGCTGTTATGGTTATTGCTCATGAATTAGGCCATTTTATGGTAGCCAAATGGCAAGGGATCAAAGTTTTGGAATTCAGTCTGGGTTTTGGACCGAAGCTCGCCTCTTATCAGGGGAAGGAAACATTGTATGCTTTGCGTCTGATTCCTTTGGGCGGCTTTGTCAAATTATACGGCATAGATGCGGTGACAGATGAACAGGGTAAGACGGTTATCGCTTCGTCCCAGGAACAAAATAGTTTTATGAACAAGAGTGTTTGGCGGCGTTTTACAGTTATTGCTGCCGGACCTCTCATGAATTTTGTTCTGGCCGGGGCCTTGTTTATAATGGTCTTTGCCTATATGGGGATCCCCGGGGCAGGAAGCAGTAATATTATCGGTTCCCTGATTGACAATAAACCGGCTGTCCAAAATGGTCTGCTCCAGGGAGACCGAATTATTGCTGTAGATAATATACCTACACCTGATTGGAACTCTCTGACAAATGTTATTCATGCCAAACCGGATCAGACTATAGCCCTCTCGGTAGAGCGCGGAATAGAACAAATGACCTTTACGATCTTGACTGTCCAGGATCCGCAGAGCGGTTTTGGTATGATTGGTATCCAGCCGGAGATCGTTTACGAACATGTATCCGTATTTAAGGCTATAAACTTGGGCTTAACCAATACCGTAATGTTCACCAGAGAAATATTTGTGGTTCTGATACAAATGATTACCGGCCAGATTCCTGCGGAAATTGGCGGGCCGGTGGCAATTGCCCAAGCCATAGGGGACGCTGCCCGTGCGGGGCTGGCAAATCTCCTGTTATTGACTGCTTTATTAAGTGTAAATCTGGGACTTGTCAACCTTTTTCCGATACCGGCCCTGGATGGCAGCCGTCTGGTTTTTCTATTTCTGGAAGGTATACGCCGCAAGCCGTTGCCGCCAGAGAAAGAAAATATGATCCATCTGGTCGGCTTCGTGTTGCTCATCGCCCTGATGCTGGCGATAACCTATCAGGATATTGCCCGGATATTTACTAAGGCCAATTAGGATGGAGGGCCATTTAGTGCAAAAAACGAAACAACTTAAAATTGGCCGGGTCTTGATCGGCGGCGGGGCGCCGGTTGTTATTCAATCTATGACCAATACAGATACCCGTAATGTTACTCAAACTTTGGCCCAGATAGACGCCTTGGCCGCTGCAGGCTGTGAAGTAGTGCGTCTGGCCGTGATCGACGAGCAGGCAGCAGAAGCGCTGCAGCAATTGGTTCGGCAAAGTCCTTTGCCGCTCATTGCTGATATCCACTTTGAGTACAAATTAGCCCTGAGGGCTTTGGAACAGGGCATACAAGGCTTGCGTTTAAATCCAGGCAATATCGGAGCCCGCTGGAAGGTCCGGGAAATTGTCCGGGCGGCCCGGGAACGTCAGGTTCCGATTCGAATCGGAGTTAACGCCGGTTCTCTGGAAAAGGATCTGCTGGTCAAGTACCGGGGACCCAGTGCTGAAGGCATGGTGGAAAGTGCCCTCAGACATGTTCGTCTTCTGGAAGAAGAGGGTTATGATCAAATCAAATTATCACTGAAAGCTTCGGAAGTACCACTGATGCTGCAGGCTTACCGGCAGATATCCCGTTGTCTGGATTATCCGCTGCATGTGGGTGTAACAGAAGCTGGGACAGTGCGTTCAGGAATAATCAAATCAGCTGTCGGGATCGGCACTTTACTGGCCGAAGGAATCGGAGATACTATCCGGGTATCTCTCACAGGGGATCCACTCCGGGAAATTCCGGTCGCTTTACAGATCCTGCGGGTTTTAGGTTTGCGTCAGCAGGCTGCAGAACTGATTAGCTGCCCGACTTGCGGCAGAACCCAGGTTGATTTGACTGCCCTGGCTGAAAAGGTAGAAGACAAACTGGCGTCTCTTCCAGCCTTGGACAAACCTCTGAAAGTAGCGGTTATGGGCTGCGCGGTTAATGGCCCTGGCGAGGCCAGAGAGGCAGATGTGGGGATTGCCGGGGGGAAAGGGATGGGACTTATTTTCCGCAAAGGCCAGATCTGCGCTTCTGTCCCTGAGGAGGAATTACTGTCGGCTTTGCTGGAGGAAATAGATGAATTTGTCAGAGTGCATAGAAAAAATGATATGCTAGCCAAGCAAGAATAATATGATATAATTGTCCAGTTCAGATAAAACTGCCTGGTATAAATGAAGGGAATGGAAGTTTATGCGAGTAAGTCAGCTGTTAAATCCTACTTTAAGGGAGGTTCCGGCGGAAGCGGAAATAATCAGTCACAAATTGATGCTCCGGGCCGGTTTGATCCGTAAGGCGGCTGCCGGAATCTATACCTATCTGCCTTTAGGCCTGCGGATTTTAAGGAAAATAGAAAAGATTGTGCGGGAAGAGATGGATGCCAAAGGCGGTCAGGAAATCCTGCTGCCGATTATGCAGCCCGCCGAACCCTGGCAGGAAACCGGACGCTGGGATATCTACGGTGAGGAAATGTTCCGTTTGCGGGATCGTCACGGTCGCCAATTTTGCCTGGGACCGACTCATGAGGAAATTGTGACCGACCTGGTAAGAGGTGAGATCCGTTCCTATAAGCAGCTTCCTCTATTACTCTACCAGATTCAAAACAAATATCGGGACGAACGCCGTCCCCGTTTCGGTTTAATGCGCGGACGGGAATTTATCATGAAGGATCTCTATTCCTTCGACCGTGATGAAGCCGGCCTGGAAACCAGTTACAGGAAAATGTATGAGGCTTACAGCCGGATCTTCAGCCGCTGCGGGCTGACATTTCGTCCTGTTGAGGCTGATGCCGGGGCAATCGGCGGTACAGGGGGTACCCATGAGTTTATGGTCCTGGCTGAATCCGGGGAGGCTGCGGTTGTATACTGCCCGACTTGTGATTATGCCGCCAATGTGGAAAAGGCCGAATGTCAGCCTGTTCCTGTGGCTGACTCAACGGCAACGGGTCCCTTGGCAATGATACCTACCCCCGGGGCCAGGACTATTGACCAGGTCAGTACTTATCTGGCTGTTCCCAGGACCAGACTTCTCAAATCCTTGCTTTATCAGGGGGATGACCAGGTATTCCTGGTCTTGTTGCGGGGCGACCGGGAAGTAAATGAGGTTAAACTGAACAACGCTTTAGGCGGTTTCATTTCCCTGCAGCTTGCTTCTCCGGAAGTAGTCCAAAGCACTCTCGGGTGTGAACCAGGATTTGTCGGTCCTGTGGGGATACCCCAGGATCTGAAGGTAGTGGCTGATCTGGAAGTGCCGCTGATGCCGCAGCTGGTCTGCGGTGCCAATCAGGCAGAACAGCACCTGGTCAATGTTACACCGGAAAAGGATTTCCGTATTGATCAGCAGTTTGATCTCCGCATGATCGAAAGCGGCGAAAAATGCCCTAAATGTTCCGCTTCTTTACAAGAGGCCCGGGGAATTGAAGTAGGCCAGGTCTTCAAACTTGGTACCAAATACAGCAAAGCATTGCAGGCAACCTATTATGACGAAAATGGCAAGGAACAGCTTTGTGTCATGGGCTGTTACGGCGTGGGCCTAAGCCGGACGATAGCTGCAGCCATTGAACAGAATCACGATCAGGATGGGATTATCTGGTCTATGACCATTGCTCCTTATCACTGCCTCATTGTGCCGGTAAACATGAAGGATACACTGGTCCGGGAAACTGCGGAACAGCTTTATACTCAACTCCTGGAAGCAGGGGTTGAAGCAGTCCTGGATGACAGGGATGAACGGGCGGGAGTCAAGTTTAAGGATGCTGATTTATTGGGTTACCCGCTGCGGGTTAATGTAGGCAGCAAATCCTTGGCCACAGGCCATGTGGAACTGCGTTATCGCGATTCCGGCCAAACCGAATTAGTACCCGTGGCAGATCTGGCAAAAATTGTTAAGGGAAAAGTGACTCAGGCCTTGTCGGAAAAGTTAGCATAGGGGGAGATAAGATGCCAGGACCTGTGGCGTTGGGAGAAGTTCCCTTTTTTTCGCAGCTTCCTGCTGATTGGCAGATTCCTCTGCAAGCTTATCTTGAGACAACAACTCTGGAGCAGGTTGAGGTAATCCCGCGGGAGAAAAAATGGGTTTTTCGTTTGACCGCAACCCAGTATTTGGATCAGGCTCTTTTCAATCCTCTGACCGAATTATTGCTTGCTCATGTTCCGGAAATAGACTGCATTGACTGGCGTATCGATTTGCTGCAGCCGGCAGTTTCTCTACAGGAAATCTGCCATCTTAACTGGCAGGAGATCATCGGTGATCTGAGCACGATACTGCCGGGGATACGCGGCTGGTTGGGAGAAATGACCCCATATCAGGTGACAGAGGAGCAATTGATTATTCAGCTCTCCAATGCTTTGGGGGTAGAGTATATCAAAGCAAAACATAAGGTGCTGGAAAAATATCTGCAGCAAAGGTTCGGAATCTGGGCCCGGGTCTCCTGTGAATTAGTGCCAGAGCAGATTCCGGCAGAATATTTTACCCTGACGGAAGAGGCCGAACAAGAATGTCTGCAGGAATTGTTGGCTCTCAATCCTAAATCCAGCCCTAAATCGGCCGCCAAGTCCAGGGATCATTGTATCCTGGGCCGGGAATTTAAGGCTGAAGCGATTCCTTTGCGCCAGATACAGGATGAAGAACGGCTGGTAGTAGTCAGTGGTGAGGTTTTTAATTTGGATTATCGTCCTCTGAAGACCGGGCGCAAACTGCTGACCTTTGATATGACCGATAAAACAGACTCCATCTCGGCTAAAGTATTTCTCAAGGAGGAACAAAGCGGGCTGGATCTGACGAGCGGAGACTGGATAGTGGTGCGGGGGCCGGTTCAATATGATCGCTATTCCTCGGTTTTGACCCTGATGCCCAGGGATATCCAGCGGGCCCAGCCTCTTTTCCGGGAAGACGAGGCTGAAGTCAAACGCGTCGAATTGCATCTGCACACCCGGATGTCAACCATGGATGCTATGGCCGCAGCGGAGGATTTGATCAAACGAGCTGCCTACTGGGGACATAAGTCTCTGGCTATTACTGACCACGGGGTTGTGCAGGCCTTTCCGGAAGCGGTAGCTGCCGGAAAGAAATATGGAGTGAAAATAATCCTGGGTGTGGAAGGCTACCTGTTTGATGACGACTCTGGTTTAGCTGCATCCAAACAAGGTAAAAGCCGACACATAGTTATATTGGTTCGGAATGCTGTTGGTTTAAAGAATTTGTATCGTCTGATTACTCTTTCCCATCTGGACCACTTTTATCGCCGGCCCCGCATGCCCCGGTCGCAAATCAAGACCTATCGGGAAGGTTTGCTTCTGGGATCGGCCTGTGAAGCTGGTGAACTGATTCAGGCTATTCTCCGGCAGGAAAGCTGGGAGAAGCTGCTGCAGATAGCTGCTTTCTACGATTATCTGGAAATACAGCCTCTGGGCAATAATGATTTCCTGCTCCGTAATGGTCTGGTTTCCGGAATGGAAGAGCTGCAGGAAATCAATAAGACCGTGTTGCGCCTGGGGCAAACTCTGCAAAAACCTGTGGTAGCAACCGGCGATGTGCACTTTCTGGATCCCGAGGACGAGGTTTACCGGCGGATTTTGATGGCTGGCAAAGGCTTTGAAGATGCCGACCAGCAGGCCCCACTTTATTATCGAACTACAACCGAAATGCTGAATGAATTTGCTTATTTAAGTCAGGAAGAGGCTCTGGAGACTGTTGTCTATGCTCCGGAGAGAATAGCCGGGTTGATTGAAGAATTAAAACCTTTCCCGGATGACCTGTTCTCTCCCACTATCCCGGGCGCTGAGGATAAGATCCGGCAAATGTCCTGGGAACGTGCTTATCAGCTCTACAATAATCCCTTGCCTCCTCTGGTGCAGAAACGCCTGGAGAAAGAACTGAAGTCGATAATCGGGCATGGTTTTTCTGTTCTGTATCTGATAGCCCACCTTCTGGTCAAAAAATCCAATGACGATGGTTATCTGGTAGGTTCCCGCGGTTCGGTTGGCTCCTCTTTAGTAGCAACCATGACCGGCATTACCGAAGTGAATCCTTTGCCTCCACATTACAGGTGTAATAACAGCGCTTGCCTGCACTCCATTTGGATAGAAGACGGCAGCGTGGGAGCCGGGGTTGATTTGCCTGACTGCGTTTGTCCTGAGTGCGGACAGCCTCTGGCCAAAGACGGCTTTGATATTCCTTTTGAAACTTTTTTGGGTTTTGAAGGGGACAAGGTTCCGGATATTGACCTCAATTTTTCCGGGGAATATCAAGCCCGGGCTCATCGCTTTACCGAGGAATTGTTTGGCAGGGATTATGTCTTTCGGGCTGGGACAATTGCTACAATTGCTGATAAAACAGCATTCGGATATGTCAAAAACTACTTGGAAGAACGCAAATTACCTTATAGACCCGCAGAAATGGCCCGTCTGGTCAATGGCTGTACCGGCGTAAAACGGACAACCGGCCAACATCCCGGCGGCTTAATGGTTGTGCCCAAAGATTATGATATTCATGATTTCACTCCCTTGCAGAGGCCTGCTGATGATCCCAAATCCCCGCTGCTCACTACTCATTTTGATTATCATTCGATTTCCGGCCGTTTGGTAAAACTGGATATCTTGGGCCATGACGATCCCACCGCCTTGAAAATGTTGGAGGAGTTAACAGGGATCGATGCCCGCACGGTCAGGCTGGATGAACCTGTGACCATGTCGCTTTTTTCCGGCGCTGAAGCATTGGGAGTCACAGCCCAGGAAATCCGGACCAAAACAGGTACTTACGGGGTTCCGGAATTCGGCACAAAATTTGTCAGACAGATGCTGGAGGATACCCAACCCCGGACTTTTTCTGATTTGGTGCGTATCTGCGGCTTATCTCACGGGACGGATGTCTGGCTGGGAAATGCCCAGGAACTGGTGCGCAGCGGTCAGGCTGCTATTTCCGAAATTATTGCTTGCCGGGATGATATCATGGTCTATCTGATCAGCAAAGGTCTGGATCCGGTAAAAGCCTTTAAGATTATGGAGAATGTTCGTAAAGGCAAGGGGCTGAAACCGGAAGATATTGAAGATATGAGTTCCCATGATGTTCCGGACTGGTATATTGCCTCTTGTCAGAAAATCAAGTACATGTTTCCAAAGGCACATGCCGTCGCCTATGTTATGATGTCCTTCCGTATTGCCTGGTATAAACTGCATTATCCGGCTGCTTTTTATGCTACTTTCTTTACCGTGCGGGCCGATGAATTTGATATTGATCTGATCTGTCAGGGCCGGCAGGTCTGCCTGCAAAAAATCGAGGAAATCGAGAATAAGGGTAATGAGGCCACAGCCAAGGAAAAAAATCTGCAGACGATCCTCGAACTTGCTGTGGAAATGGATCTGCGGGGAATTCCTATCCTGAAGGTTGATTTATTTGAGTCCCAGGCAACAACTTTTACAATCACTCCGGCCGGAATACTGCCTCCTTTTACCTCCCTGCAGGGCTTGGGGGAAACGGCAGCCTGCAGTATTGTTGCCTTAAGGGCGGAAAACGGAATTTCTTCTGTCGAGGATTTGCGCAGCTATGCCAAATTAAGCAAAACAGTTATCGAGATTCTGGACAAACATGGCTGTCTGCAGGGTATACCGGAACAAAACCAGTTAAGTTTTTTTGCCGAAAACCGCCCCGCTTTGTACAATTTGTCCAAATAGTTGCAATAGGATAAGGGGTATGGTATATTAATAGATAAGATATGCAAGAATGCAAAGAGTGGGTTTTGGCCCACTCTTTCATTTATACTGCTCTGCTCTGTAAAATGTTTGTTAGAAGATCTGTTTTAGTTTTTCGATTTCTGCTCAAGGTTCTGATAAAGGAGAGATATAGATGAGCCAGGGTGTAGAAGAGCGTGTCAGAGTTCTTGTGGAACAGGTGATCAAGGCCAAAGGTTTGGAGTTGGATGATGTTGAGTATGTAAAAGAAGGGGCGCATTGGTATTTGCGTCTTTTTATCGATAAGGATGGCGGCGTAGACATTGATGACTGCAGCAGGGTGAGTCATGTTGTTAGTGAACTGCTGGACAAATCAGACATAATCCGGCAATCCTATATTCTGGAGGTTTCCTCACCTGGTCTGGAAAGGTCTTTAAAGAAAACTGAAGATTTTGAGCGCTATCGGGGAAAACTGGTAGCTGTTGAAACAAATAAGCTCCATAGAGGTTATCAGGAGTTCAGCGGTTATCTTATTGGTTTGGAAAATGAAGAGATTATACTTGAATATGAGGGAAATCGTATGGCAATTCCCCGCAGCATTATTAAGAAAGCGCATCTGGAGCTCCAACTAAGCACAACATCTGATGCTTGATGCTGCCTGCGAATTTTTATTGCCATGCACAAGGGGGAAAGTAGAATAATGAATATGGAGTTTATCGAGGCCCTTCATGAGCTGGAAAAAGAAAGGGGAATTTCTTCCGAAATTCTTTTTGAAGCTATCGAGGCGGCTCTCATCTCCGCCTACAAGAAAAATTTTGCATCTCTACAGAATGTTCGGGTTCACATTGATCGGCAAAGTGGAGAGTTTAAAGTTTTTGCAAGGAAAACAGTTGTAGAGAATGTAGAGGACCCCCGAACACAGATAAGTCTGGCTGAGGCCAGCCAAGTGGATCCTAATTACAATCTCAATGATATCCTGGAAAATGAGGTCACTCCGCGTGATTTTGGGCGCATAGCGGCTCAAACGGCCAAACAGGTGGTGGTCCAGCGTATCCGGGAAGCTGAGCGCGGGATGATTTATGATGAGTATATCAATCGCGAAGGGGATATCGTCACAGGTGTAGTTCAGCGCTATGAACAAAAAAATGTTATTATTGATTTGGGTAAAGTTGAGGCTGTCCTGGCAGCGCAGGAACAGATCCCCGGTGAAACCTACCAGCCTTTCGAACGCCTCAAGACATATGTTGTGGAAGTCAAGAAAACTACAAAAGGCCCACAAATCATGTTGTCAAGAACACATCCCGGACTTATCAAGCGTTTGTTTGAACTGGAGGTTCCGGAAATACATGATGGAGTTGTGGAGATCAAGGGAGTCTCCAGAGAGGCTGGCGCTCGTTCCAAAATTGCAGTATATTCCCGTGATCCCAATGTTGATCCGGTCGGAGCCTGTGTCGGTCCCAAGGGCAACAGGGTGCAGGCAATTGTGGCTGAACTAAAAGGGGAGAAAATCGATATCATCAATTACTCCTTGGACCACCAGGAATTTGTAGCCAATGCCCTTTCGCCGGCTAAGGTAATTGGGGTTTATCCCAAAGTAGATGAAAAAGTAGCCTTGGTGGTAGTGCCGGATTATCAGCTTTCTCTGGCCATTGGCAAGGAGGGCCAAAATGCCCGTCTGGCAGCCAAATTAACCGGCTGGAAAATCGATATCAAAAGCGAGTCCCAAGCCTTGGCCCAGAATCTTATTTCCCGGGAAGACGAGTACTACTCTGATGAAGAATATGCTGAATATGACGAAAACGGCAATTATATCGGCTCAGATGAAGATGGATATGCTGACGAGTATGATGAAGAAGGGAATTACATTGGAGATACCGGGTCTGGGGAATACAGGGAAAATGAAGAATATGCTGCCAACAGTGAATATAACGAAAATGAGGACTATATTGCTGACGGTGGGTATGATACAAATGAAGAGTATGCCGGGAATGAGGAGTATGAGGGCTATGACCTGGACTCCAGGGACCAGGACAGTCACTCCGGCGTTTTGACAGAATATGAGACAGAAGAGCCTCCGCAAACGGAGGAGATACTTGTGCTGGTTGGGCAGAATGAGAAAATGGCACTGAACGATAATACAAGCAGAAAAAAAACGAAAAGTAAGTGATAAGGGTATGAAAACACGCAAGATTCCCATGCGGATGTGCCTGGGTTGTCAGGAAATGCATCCTAAAAAAGAATTGATACGCATTGTTAAAACTCCGGAAGGGGTTGTTGAAATAGATCCTAGCGGCAAGAAAAATGGCCGGGGGGCTTATCTTTGTCTGCGGCTTGATTGCCTGCAAAATGCTCTGAAAAGGCATCAGCTGCAAAAAACATTTGGCCCTGATATTACCCCGGAATTCTTAAAAGACCTGGAAGAGAAGATGAGTTCTTCTTGAAAAGACGAATTTTATCTCTGTTGGGTCTGGCTAGGCAGGCTGGAAAAATTATTTCCGGAGAATCTCAGACAGAGGCAATGTTGAAAAAAAGAAAAGGGCACCTGTTGATTTGTGCTGAAGATGCTCCGGGTGTCCAAAAAAAATATGAACAATGGGCAAGTGACCTGAAAATACCTGTTATTGTTTTTGGAACCAAACAGGAATTGGGAATAGCTTTAGGGCTTTCACCTCGGGCGGTTGTTTTGGTTAATGATGAGGGTTTTGCCAGAGCGATTTTAAAGGTAAGGAGCTGATTGCCTGGAATAAAGATCGGTGGTTTAAGTATGTGGGGGTGGTTTAATGACAAATAGTCGTGTTCATGAATTAGCAAAAGAATTAAACATCAGCAGTAAAGATGTTATGGCAAATCTTGAGGCTTTAGGGGTAGAGGTTAAAAATCATTTAAGCACGGTGGAAAAAGCAGATGCGGATAGACTTCGTTCCCGTATATCTGAAACCAAGGGAGGGGAGTCGATCGTTGAAAAGCCGGAACCCCCCACTTTAGCCCCTGGCAGATCTGATATTCCCAGGGAAGCAGGCCCGGATAAAGACAGGGCAAAAGAGTCTCAGGTAATTTCTCCGGCAGTGTCACCGGCA
>DDXI01000171.1 GCA_002347475.1 Peptococcaceae bacterium UBA2264 | reverse complement strand
CCCGTTAAACTTTGCGTTTGTCACGCTGGATCGACTTGTTCAGGAACGTTTTTTCTTTCTTTATGGTGACCACATTATTGTAATTGCTGACGATTCCAGAAAAGATATCCATGAAGAGCGCCGAAACCAATATATGAAATTCCTTGATGATTTCTCAGCAAGCTGCAGCATTAGTTCATCATTTCATAGCCTTGCCGAATTACCTCGAGCCTATTACCAAGCGGCCACCGCCCTTGAGTTTGGAAGTATATTTTCCAAAAACACCAAAACTTTATTTCACAAATATTCTCACAAAATCTATAACTACCTTGATTACGCTGACTTTGACGGCATAAGAAAATATCAAAACTCTACAGGCTGGCTTCCAATTCATTTTCCAAAGTTGCTTCAACTTTTGCGTGACGACAAAGAAAAAAGGACAAATTACACACACACTCTATATTGTTTCCTCCGAAACGAACGTCATGTGAACGATACAGCAGATGAACTTTTCCTTCATAGAAATAGTATTATTAATCGTATTGAGCGTGTACAAGCGTATTTAGATGTTGATCTCAACAACTATAATACGAGAAATGCCCTCCTGTTCACTTTTCGTGTGATCGACTACGCAGCCGCCGCCGGGATTCAATATGACCTGTTTGAGCCACTCCTATGATTTTTATTGCCTGATAGACGAGTTGAATCGACTGAATCCATAAAACCCGCCTACTGAAGCGCATCTCCATATGATAGATTTTCTTCTAACATTTGGGGGCGCTTCAGTAGGCGGGTTTTAAATTTATGAACATCGATTCTCTATGTGTTCAGAGCTATCCACTCGCCGCACCCCCTTACAGGTCTTACCTTATATTATGCACTTTCTTTCATAGTCTCCCGCATAAAAAGCATAAGCTCCTGTTTCGGCAAAGCCGAAACAGGAGCTTATCGGGCACATCGAAGCTTCGACAGCCTGATGTTCATGTCCTCTGAAAAATTCTAAATAAGTTCAATCCTCATCCTCCCGGTGGAGGGTGGGCACCAGCTTACGCAGCTGCTTGCGGATGGCGCCGGCCTTGCCGTCGGCCAGCTGGATCACCTCTTCCACCTCTTTCCACAGCCAGGTGGGTTCGATGTCGCAGGGCTGGAGAACGTAGATCTTGTCGTTCTTGGTAGCTTCCAGGCCTTCCGCCTCCAGCAGCAGCTCTTCATAGAGCTTTTCGCCGGGCCGCAGGTAAGCCCTATAAGGTCTACATAATGGCTTCTGCAAACAAATTTCTACGCATCTACTATGCTAAAGTAAAAGCATCTATGGACGCACTTAAAAGTGTATGAGTCATAAACTCATCATTTTGATTGGCTGCCGTCGACGGGATCATTATGAACTTTTTACAAAGATTCTACAAAAGGCATAACTTTTCATGAACTGTAATTTACATAGGGAGGATAAATTTATAGATGACACGATCATACAAATATAATTTTGGAGGTGTGCTATGTTTGAAAAATTCACGGTAACCAAAAAATTGCTTGCATCCTTGCTTAGTCTGGTCTTGGTACTGTCTTTGGCCTCGAGCCTGGTCATCGGCAGCAATGCCGTACCGGCGACACAATCTGCAGGGTCAGCCTTGTTAGCTCAGGCAACATCTGAAATGACCGGAAAGGCCCCTAAGTATGTCTTTATGTTTATCGGTGATGGCATGTCAGCCGTACAAGTGAACTCAGCTCAAATTTACGGCGGAACGAACAAACCTAATCAAATGGCTTTGGATGAAATGAATTTCCAGGATTTTGAGGCCGTTGGGTACCAAACGACGCAAGATGCAACATCCTTTGCACCTGACTCCGCATCGACAGCGACGTCTCTTTCCTCCGGATTTAAGACTTGGAGCGGAACCCTGGGCTTAAAACCGGTGGGAGATCAATCCGGAAATAAAACTGAAAATGTTGATCAAACCAGTGTTCCAAAGACGATCGCAGAACGGCTTAAAGCAGAAAAAGGAATGAAGATCGGCATCATATCAACCGTAACGATCAACCATGCAACACCGGCAGCCTATTATGCTCATGTGCCATCCAGAAATTCGTATTATGAAATCGCTATGCAAATGGCAAATTCCGGTTTTGATTTCTTTGGCGGCGGAACCATAAACCAGCCCACCGGAGCGAACAAAGATCAAAAAGATGCTTATTTAGTTATGGAAGAAAAGGGATATACTGTCGCAAAAACAAAGGAAGACATCTTAGCGCTTAGCAGCGGATCAGGAAAAGTATATGCCGTGACGCCGGTTGTTCAGGATAGCGGCGCGATGCCTTATGCCATTGACAACAAAGAGGGCGATTTGACGCTTGCCGATTTCGTGAAAAAAGGAATTGAAGTTCTTGACAACAGAAAAGGATTCTTCATGATGACTGAATCAGGGAAGATCGACTGGGCAGGCCATGCCAATGATGCCAAAGCAAATATTGGTGATGTTTTAGCCTTTGAAGAAGCGATCCAGGTGGCGATCGATTTTTCTGAAAAGCATCCCAAGGACACCCTGATCATCGTCACAGGGGACCATGAAACAGGCGGCATGACCATCGGTCAGGCAACCACCGGTTATAACACAGCCTTTGATATCTTAGAAAACCAACAGATATCTTATGTGGCGTTTGATGCTTTGATCAAAAAGCTGAAAACAGACAACCCGGCATTAAATTTTGCGGATGTCATGCCGGTTATCACGGAAAACTTCGGTCTTGTCAACAACTCGACCGGGGATATCAGCCGTCCCGGTGAACCATGCTATATGACCTCTGAGTTATCCGATCGGGAGGTCGCTAAATTGGAAGCGGCATTTGCTGAAACCATGGCGGCTAAACCGACCAAAAACGAAGAAACCGATTTGTTGTACGGCGGTTACAATCCCCTTTCGATCACCTTAACGCATATCTTGAATAATAAAGCCGGCATCGGCTGGACGTCCTATTCCCATACCGGCGCACCCGTTCCGATCTATGCAGCCGGTGCAGGTGCAGGGTTGTTTAATGGGGCTTACGAAAATACAGAGGTATACGACAAATTGGTTGATATTACAAAGCTCCAATAGTCGCATTTTAATCAGTTTGAACGATAGCGAAAAGGGAGCGCCGCCTCCTAAAACACTCGGCGACGTTCCCTTTCCATAGGCTGATCACAACCGGGTCTGTGCTGCTGCAGGCCCTTATTCATTGGAGAGGAGCCCTGCTTGAAGAAGATGCTTTGGGATACGAACAGAAAAGAAATCGCTATTATGATAACCCTTTTGCTTGTGTTGGCAGTACTTATATCCTTGCCGACGGGATTTCAGAAACAGGAATACCGGTTTACCGAGGGCGTTCGAGCTGAAGTCATTGCTGTAAACAATATAGGGATCAATAGTACGGGAATTTATAAACTGGGCGATCAGAGTGCCTTGATTCACATCGAAACTGGCTCGCACAAGGGAGAGCAGGTCCATGCCAGCAATATGCTCACCGGCAGTCTGGCCGTGGATAAGCTTTTCCAGGCAGGAGACAAGGCATGGGTTTTGCTTGGGTTTGATGAGGGCGGCAAGATCAACTTTGCCAATATGATCGATCATTATCGTATCGATAAGGAGCTTCTATTGGTTGGCGTCTTTGCTGGCGTGATCATCCTGTTTTCCGGGTTTACCGGCGTGCGGACTTTGCTTTCATTTGCTTTTGCCTTATTAAGCATCTGGAAGGTTCTGATTCCGGCCATGCTCCACGGCTACAATCCATTATTGTTAGCGCTGATTGTGGGGAACGTCATTACCATCGTTACTTTACTGCTGGTGGCGGGATTTTCTTCAAAGGCCTATGCCGCGATCATAAGTGCCGTCACTTGTTCCTTCGCAACATGCCTTCTGGCCGTTGTTTTTGGAAAGTTGTTTAATGTCCACGGTGCCGTGATGGAAGGCGCCGAATCCCTGTTGTACGCCGGATTCATGAATCTGGATTTAACGTTGGTCTTTCAGGGAGGAATTTATCTCGCCTGTTCAGGTGCCATCCTTGATTTAGCCATCGATATTTCTTCAGCTTTGGAAGAAATTATCCATAATAACCCCAATGTGACGCGAGCTGAGCTGGTGGGCTCAGGATTCAATATCGGGAAATCTATCGTCGGCAGTCAAACGACGACCCTGCTCCTGGCTTATATGGGAAGCTATATCACCATCATGATGGTCTATATGGCTCAAGGCACACCCCTTATGAATATTCTTAACTCAAAGCCGATCGCAGCAGAGATATTGCATACCTTTGTCGGCTGCATTGGGTTGGTGCTGGTTTCGCCGTTAACCTCCGTGATCTGCGGCTTTTTATATGAACATGATCCAATTCAAAGGAAAAACAGCCGACAGACGGAAATCGACATTCCCAAAGAGGATAGAATAACAGCATAGCTTGAGGGCGTATTGAACCAGGAAATGGACAAATTGACGCTTGATGCTTCAATTCCCCTTGCCCATGCAGCAGTTCTCGTATTTCTTCCCGCTGCCGCAGGGACAGGGATCATTCCTGCCGATTTTCCGCCTTGCCGACAACTCCACCGGTGTGTAGCCCCGGTTATAGGGCATCCGGCTATGATTGCTCAAATCGACGGCATACAGGCACTCGGCAACCAGTTCCCTGTCGAGCGGTTCATGGGGATTTCTTTGTGCGATTCTAAGCTGCCTTCAGTGTTTGCTATCCTTAATCATTTTTCGAATGTAGGTTGTGTTCTTCCCTGCGCTGAGCTTGGTGATGGTTCCTGCTTTCAGCAGGTTTTTTAAGGTTGCCTCTACCATCGATTCGCTGATGTCCGGGTATTTTTCCAGGATATCGCTTTTAGATATCGGCTGCAGCGTCATATTGAACAGCATACGGATGCGTTCGCTTTTTGAAATTTTCCTGTCCTGCATCAATTCAGCGCGTTCGGAAAACTCTTTGTAGGCGCTTAAAAGGATCTCCAGTGAATACCTGACGAAGGGCAGGTAAACATTCCTGCCTTCAAGCCAGCCCTCCGAACTTTCCTTTAAAGCCTGATAATAGGACGCCTTGGTCTTTTCGATTTTCATCTCTAAGCTGATGTACTTACCCACCAGATATCCGGCGCGGTACAAGAGAAGAAGTGTCAACAACCGGCTCATTCGTCCATTTCCATCGTTGAAAGGGTGGATGCAGAGGAAATCCAGAACGAACATGGGTATCAGAAGCAAAGAATCATACTTGTCAGCCCGGATCGCCTCATCGAAGGTTGCGGTCAGCCGCTCCATGGCATCTGGCGTTTCAAAGGCCGATAACGGCTTAAAACGGATCGTTTCATTTCCATCTGCATTGGTTTCAGTGATCTCGTTGTCCATATTTTTGAATCTGCCGCCCTGGCCCGTTGGACTGTATTGATACAAATCCCTGTGCAGCTGGAGGATGATATTTGAAGTCGGCGCGATGTGGTCATGGCTTTCGTGGATCAGACCCAGCACATCCCTGTAGCCAGTAATTTCATTTTCTGTGCGGTTTCTAGGCTCTGTTTTCTGTTCTACCAGTTCGCAGAGGCGTTTTTCAGAGGTTTGGATACCCTCGATCCGGTTTGATGCACCCGTGCTCTGCACCTTCGCCACAGCAAACATCGCATCGAGGCTATCCGGCTTAGCCTTGAGATAGAGTTCTTGTTTTCCTTTATATTCATGGATTGCGGAAACCAGTTTCATCAGCTCGAATTCCATTAGATCGGCTGGCAGCTTGCTATAATCGAATTGCCGCATGGTTCACATCCTTTCTGCCCAATCTATTTCTTTCTGCATAATTATATCATGGTTTTGTGCAGATATAAATAGGAATCAGGTAGAGTGACGTTTAATTTTCTGCCCTAGAAGTGTCTTTTCTGCACTATTTAGCCTTTTTGTTATGCAGCATCGCTCACATGTTGTGTGCTGAACGTAAGCGTCAAATAGTGCCCACTTAAAGATTGGACCCGGCACCTCAAGTGCCGGGTCCTGGATCCCAATTCAATTCAGCTTTTCTTTGTGCGGCAGATATCCGGAAGGCCCTTGTTCCAGGGCAGCAGTTTATCGACTGCGTAAGGGTCCTCCAAATCAAGGTTAGGCAGCTGCTCCAAAAGATATTTCAGGTATTCATAGGGATTCAGTTTGTTTGCTTTGGCCGTTTCCATGATGCTGTACATCACCGCGCTGGCGGCAGCACCTTTTTGAGAGTTGGCAAATAGCCAGTTCTTTCTGCCTATGACAAATGGCTTGATCGCCCTCTCGCCCAGGTTATTGGAAAGTTCCAGCCGCCCATCCAAAAGGAAAGCTCTGAGTTTCTCCTCTTGGTTCAGGCTATAGTAAAGTGCTTTCCCTAACGGGCTTTCCGGAAGGGCACAGGGGTACAATTCTTTTGCCCACACAAAATAAGCGTCAACCAGCGGCAGACTTTCAGATAAACGTTTCTTTTCTCTTTTGACCGGCGTCAAGCTCTCAAATTTCTTTTCCAGAGAAAACAGCTGATTGCATAGTTCAAGACCTTTGGCGGAGTGGGTCTTTTGGATTTTTTCCACACCGCTCAAAGCCTTAAGCGCTTCATCATATTTTCTCCTGGCATGGGCCCAACACCCAACCAGCGTGACGCCCTCGACTTTATGGTATCCGGGATAGCCGTCCACATGCAGATATCCGCTGAAGCCTCTCAAAAATTCTTTGGGATGCTCACCGGCCCGGTCCGGCTGGTATTCATACAGGATGATGGGCGTCTGATCCTGGCCCGTCCGGTACATCCACATGTAGCTCTTGGTCTCAGCGGCTCTCCCCGGTTCCTGCAGCACCTGCAGAGCGGTTTCATCCGCATGCAGGACGCCTTCCGTCACCAGCCGGCTCTTCAGCCGCTCATACAGGAATCGGAGATAATGCTCGGAACTGTAGATGATCCAGTTGGCCATGTTTTGCCGCTTGATCTCAAGGCCATAATGGTCCAGCTGCTGTTCCTGGCGATAGAGCGGGATGCCCTCTGCATATTTTCGGTTCATGATGTAGGAGATCAGCGACGGAGAGGCCAGGCTGTTCTTGATCACGGGCCTTGGCATGGGAGCCGTGATCACCGGCACAGAGGAATCCTTATTTGCGGAGCCGTTCTTTTGGCAATTGCGGCAGGTATAGACATATCTGACATGCTCTGTAACCACCACCTTGGCTGGAACAACGGTCAGCTCTTTGCGGATCTCTTTGCTCATCTCATGAAGCATCTCGCCGCATTGGGGGCATTTCTGTTCATCAGCACTGAGTTTGTACTCAATGACCTCCACCGGCAAGTCAGCGGTGATGATCTCTTTGTTGCCTTTCCTGCGCACGCCCGGTTTTCTGATCTTTTCCAGTACCGGTTCCTCTGCGGAAGGATCAGCCTCCATTTCAGGCTCATTAAAGAA
Organism: Peptococcaceae bacterium UBA2264; assembly: GCA_002347475.1. Lineage (GTDB taxonomy): Bacteria > Bacillota > Desulfitobacteriia > Desulfitobacteriales > Desulfitobacteriaceae > UBA2264. The sequence goes on along the minus strand of DDXI01000171.1, from coordinate 12,537 downwards.
GTTCAGCTGCGAGATGTCGGTCTTTTCGCTGGACGCGCCGAATTTCTGGTGTCTGGATAAACGAAGCTGGTTTTCATACCAGGCGATCTTAGCGGCCAGTTCTTCCACCTGGTCAGACAGCTGGACATAGGCTTCTTCCAGTTGATGCCGGTCATATTGTGTTAAGTCTTTGACGACGGTTTTATCTCGTTTTCTCATGTTTCAATTATACCATGCACAGGATTATTTAAAAAGAGGAAAAGCGCAGAAATTCCATATATAGCAAGGGTTTCTGGCTCATATGAATTCCCTGGCCAGGACCTTCTGGCCACTACATCCGGCTTTGGTCTGCTCCAGCGTCAGGCCGTCGAGAAGGCCCCAAAGCTCATGGCTGGACAAGGCGATCGTGCTGTCGTCCTTGGCCGTTGTGGGCCACTTGAACCGGCCTCGCTCCAGTCTTTTGTAATACAGCCAGAAGCCATTTCGATCCCAATGTAGGATTTTGACTTTGTTTCGGTCCTTATTGCAGAAGACAAAATAGGCTTCCTGAAACGGATCCAGCTCAAAGCCTTCTTTGACCAGGGCGGACAAGCCATTGATCGACTTTCGGATGTCCACATGCCGGCTGGCCAGATAAACCTGCTCGATCCGCGTATTCTCTCTCAGCATAGAGCATCCAGCACCTTGAGCAGGCTATACAGCTGGTCCGGCTGAAAATCCCTGGGGATGTCGACCACGCATTTCCCGATCGTCACTTGCGCCAGACTGTTTCTTTGGGTGTTGTTCGCCAACGGCACTTTACTTCCGGCCGGAGCAGGCGGTGTCAAAGGAACCCATTTGAGCCCTTCAGCATTCGGCTGTCTTTCTTCCGAACGCAGCTTTCCTTGCCAATAACGCATTGTGCTGTAGAGAAATCCTTGTGCTTCGCACCAGTCTTTCAGGGTCATATTGGAACGCTCGAACTCGGCGACCCGTCCGATCCACAGCCTGCGGTTGGCTTCTCTTTCTTCCTGCAGCAAAACAATGCACCTCCTGTCGGTCCAATACACACTGCGATAACGTTATTCACGTCATTGCAGTCTTTTCGAACCTCTTTTGAGGTGCATTATCTCATATTGACGTTATTGACTTCAATGTGGGCACTATTTGACGCTTACGTTTTAGCTTTTCCATAGGCGAAGCCTCCCTTGGGTCTATTTTGATAAACCTCAACCCTAGTCTATCGCGATAGACTAGGGTTGTCAAGGGGATGTTTGACAGAGAGTTAATCCTCTCTATCGATGAAAATGATTATTATTTGCTTCTGTGGCTCACTTTTTCATGATCGTTTGCGGCTCAAATATTCGTGATCAAGCAACTCAAGTTTTCATTGACATTCAAACAATACTTCATCAGATACTTTTTTGGTCGAGAAATCCTATTCTTTTAGATAGGAGCAACAATAATCGGTTATTTCTTTTACGATCAGCTTGAATTTCGAATTCGCTTTAACCTCAAATGAATCCCCGCTTTTAAACACGTCCCATTCGCTACGATCTGGTAATTTAACTTCAAGATTTCCTTGCATTATCTCCATAATTTCCTTATCCGCGGTCCCGAATTCATATTCTCCGGGAAGCATGATGCCTAATGTTTTCTTTTCTCCATCGTCGAACAATACGGTTCTACTCGTCACTTTGCCGTCAAAGTAAATATTTGCTTTCTTAATTACCGTTACCTTTTCAAATTGAGCCATAAGACTTTACCTCCATTTATTTTTTCAAAAGATTGTATTCGATGTGGTACGACCATTGTCACAACCTGAGTTGAGTGTACAAAAATGATGTCGTTTGAAGCTGGTGGCCCCATAGCGGTACAATGATACTTAGAAGTGAAATCGGCTTTGTTCTAATCACTTCTTGTTATTCCATTTATCATAATCAAAAACATTAAATTCTCTTCCATTTACCCTAACATTTTCATCATCAACCCAAGATATTTCAGGTCTTTCACCCCAATGCCCATAGTAAAGGATTTTCCTGTCGGAGCTATTAACCCTTTTAACAATTCCTAAAATTTGTTTAGATGAGATGTTTTCTTCAACAAGTACTTCAACACTTCCACCTAAAGCCCCTTCATCGCTTTCTCTAAGTATCAATGAGTACTGCCCATTGGGTGATGGTATATCTTGTAAGTCAGTTATTATTCCAAAACCTGAAAATATACTGGCTAAATAGTTTAAAAATCCTGCTATACAAAACATAATGGCAAAAATTACAAGAGCAATTATGAAAGTAGTTCTCCATTTATTAAACTTATAGTATAAGAACAAAATCCCAATCAAAGGTATTAGCAATATTGGATTAGCTATCATTGGCACCATCAATAAGGGTAACAATAATGCAGCAATAAGATTGAGTTTTGCACTATTCGATTTATACATACCATATAGAAGGGTTATAGTTACTATAAAATAAATACAAATAAGGATTACTTTTAATGTGACAGACTCAACAGCATAATAATGGGTAAACAGATAAAGCATGATTATAAAAGCACAAAATAATAGACCAGAGTACTTAAAAAATAATGATTTCAGCTTACTTGTATTACTGGCTTCCATTTAAGTCTCTCCCCGCGTGAAATAATCTCTTCCCAAAAACTTGTTATTGCTGCAATAAAAGGTTACGTCATCTTTTTAATAGTCTGAAGGGCTATACGACATATGGTTACCATGAATGTATCTGAAAACTTTCATTTGCAAGAATTTATGCCCTCTCAAGCAAGCAACAACATTCTGTGTGCCTTGAGGATACAAAAAAGATGTCGTACCACTCTGGTATCCTCTTGGCGGCAAATACAATCACTTTACTTTTGTCTTAGTTCTAATCTAAATTTCCTATCCTTACGTTCATTCTTTTTATCCAATTCACGATTCACATAATTCATATGCCAACAAAATTTTGGGTAAACACGTTCTGCGTATTTTCCACTAAGTTCATCCTGCATCATATTAAAGCCATTCATTAGCATCTGACCACCAAAATTCCAAATTGATAGATAGTTTAGGAAAATAATATTATCAAAATCCTGATGTATATATTCATACAAAGATTTATCTTTATCAATTTCATGTAATATTTCGGAGTCGATTACGATCCGTGGGTAAATGGCTATATTATTTTCAAGATCATATGCCTTAAGTAATGCATTTCCCCAAACCATAGTATCATCAATAAATAACTCTCCTATTGTTATCCCGCCTCTAACTAACCACCCAACACCATCACCAACAGATGAGCATGCAAAATGAGAAACACAATTTAAAACACATTTAATATCCAGCATCCTTTTTGTTAGATCTTTTGAAAGACTTTTTGTAATAATAATGTTATCCGAAAAAATCCTAAACTTTATCTCTTCATATCCTTCAATGGCAATTTCTTTTGATAATAGGATGGACGAAGTATATAAATTATGTAGTTTATTCATTGATATTTTTTGGCATTCCCTATCAGCTTTCATTCTTGTTGCGACACCTAATAAGTCCAGATATGCTACAATGCATTCCGAAGTTTCTCTGTCATATTTATCAACATTACCATTTATCAACACAATGTGTTACCTCTTGCTAATTATTTTTTTGATATAGGCTAAAAACTTTCAGGACGCCACCCATTTTTATATTTATCAGCAAGTTCAATTATCTCTTTATCATCAAGAGATGCTGAATCTTTTGCCTGATCTATACGATTTTTTAAGATACCCTCATCGCCGTACAATTCAATAAGCGCATCCCATGCCAGGCGAGTTTCTTTTCGAACAGTACGGCTATCAATAGTCTGACTCATTGCTTCGCTTTGTGAGGACTTTAATAATGCTAATGTTAATTCGGCAGTATTACTGACAACTATCTGTTCACCACTTTCAGTTAAATATCTTTTTGCGCGCAGAAGAACTCTAAGTAAGTCTGGTTCTTTTAGTAAAATATCATCTGAAACTGCTTTGACCTCAATTGCCCATGTGCCTTCAAGCTGTTTTGCGGCTTCCACAGAAATTAACTTGTGACCTTGTCCTTCTATATGGCCGACCATACTAATTAAATCAAACTTCGCCGATAATGTAGTGATTTCCGGCAGTATTGATTTTACAGCACTCTCAATTAAATTAGGGTCTTTCAATGACCTTATGAGACGGTACACCACACGCCTAACTTTTGTACTGACATCATAATCAAACATATTAGCACGGTTGTCCGGTAGAGTATGCAAGAGATTGAGAAGAACAATAGATGCTGGTTTTACACTCTCGCTTTTATATTGGTCTTCATAGACTTCGAGCGCGGTTATTACATCTGTTATCTCAGAAACATCAAGTGAACGCAGATAATGATCAAATATTTCACGATTATCCATAAATAGTTGAGCCTTCTCAGCATGTAAAAAAGCTTTAAAATGGTCTCCGGCATAATGTTCTAAGTACAACCGAAGTATATCTTCATGTGCGACACGACGCTCTTGCAACCATTCTTTCTTCCACTCTGCTCCGTAGCTGTTATTTTCAATATGTCGTCTCGCGGCGGGAAATAACCTACATATCATATCTCTTACGATATTTGAGTTGTCGCCAGAAACCTCGATTAATTTCTCAATTTTAGCTTTCAGCGGTTTATCTGCATTACGACTATAACCAGATATGTGATCGTCTGTTGTAGTAAGGGCATCAATCGATGAATGCAAAAATTTAAACACATCAGGCATAAATATACGGATTGCTTCAAGTGCAAGCACATCTGTCAAAGCAACTTCGCAGCCAAGCGAAGCTACCGTGCCGCGTATGTTAACAGCGTAACGTCGAACATCGCGCATCGTTCTTATTAAAGGTCTTATTATCTCAACAAATATATCTGGCCATATTTGTTTGTCGAAAGGCCCCGCTTTTTCGATGTCTTGTATTGCGTTATCAACTGCCGTTAGTATCTGCGTGCTTAGAATCTGATATGGGATTGGAGGAATATCGATTGCAACTTGAAGTATCTTTTCCAGATAGTCGCGTCCGTTTATACCTTCTTCGTTTAAAGCATTTTCAACACGGATTCTGTCAAATGCGACAATATATAATATGTTTGGGAAATTCGCAGTTAGTCTGACGAGCTTAAATATATCCCTTATTTCGGCTGTTGACAAACGGTCAATATCGTCAATAACTACAATAATCCTTTTGTCGAGTTTAGTTAGGACATCTTCAATTTTCTTTCGGTGAGCTCCGACGCCTTCTTTACGCCCCTGAAGTACTTTGCTAATAACCTCGGTTGCTTTATGTCCACGTTCAATCCATGGTCCAACTATTGGTAGCCATCCCATACCAATAAATAAATCGCCATATGTACCTATCGCTTCTCCGATTTCATTGAGGCCAGGTTTTAGTCGAAGTTGCGCAGATAATTCGGAGAAAAACGATTGCATTAGTTGCTCTGTCCCGCTGAACATCCAAGGATTAAAGTCAAGAACAGTAATATTATCTTGATTAAGCTCGTTTCTTGCAAGGTTTATGAAAGATGTTTTTCCTAAACCCCATGCGCCAAGTACTCCTACAACACTACCTTTGCTTACATCAAGAGAAAGTATTTGTTTGGCAAATGATTGTGCGAAACTGGTCCTGCCAATGGTATCTTCTTCAGGAAGAGTAATTGGGTTGTCACCAGTTATTTTCATGCTATTCAATTTTAGATTAGCTTGAGCAGCTGTCTCTGTAGTGTTATCAGCAGGTTCAGATTTCCTAATTTGTTTGAAAAGCTTCGATATTAATCCCATAACAACCCCTCCATTTATTAGGAAAGTCTTTTTTACGAATTATGCTTCTGTATACCTTATGTGGTCAATAAAAATTGGCACCCCTTTGGTATCTCCCTAGCAGCATAAACTTTTAACTAATCTTTATCTGCTTCAACAAACATTTCTTGATATTTACTTACTATTTTAGAATTTCTTTGTCTAAGATATTGCTCCACATTATGTATCTCATCATCAATGTATATTTCTGTCTTTTCCAGAGCAATTTTGCATAATGACTGCAATATTCTCAAAGTCTCATTATAATCAAATTTAGCCTGCATTTCAGGGCAAGCAACTCCGACAATGCATTTATCATTTTCGTTTAAAACCATGCCTAATTTAGCTTTAAGAAAATCATTTTCATCATGTGCTATATATTTATCCCTTATTTTCTTTAGCTTCAAATAACATTCTATCGGCTCTCCTGGAACATCTTTATATACTTTTTTAGCGAAAGCTGAGATCTACCTCCACCGGAATTGTTAAAGCATTTAATATATAAAACTAAGGCTATTCTAAACATGCCTTCTTTTATGGCCATATCAATGGTTTGCAGCGATATTCCTAAATATTTAATGGCAATTAGTAAATCTATTTTTATCAAACCATATGAGTAAAGCCGTTCAAACCTTTTTTCTCTTGGAACTTCAACAAATTTCGTCTTAATAGGCAGTCCAGTTATACTGATTTTCCCTGTTTCTTCATCAAAATATATTGATAACGATATCTCAAAATTTGATGCCTCCCCTAATAAAATCTCCATGAAATTAAATGTCTTGCTCTAAATATTGCAATTTATACTATCCAAAAAGACACTTCATAGCATATTTTAGGCACTGAAGCATTGATCTTACCGGTTTTATCGGCAATGTCATCTGTTTTGTATTCTCAAGGCTAGCACATGATGTCATCTATCACAGTTCCTGTAAAAATCCTTTGTTTTCAATGGTTTGAGGCCTATTGAAGCAGGGTCACGACTTCAACGTGGCTTGAGTTCGGCCAACTTATCTCAGATGGCCGATTCTCAATCTTACTTATGTGGAAACATGTCCAAGTTTATAGGTTGAGACGTTTATAATGATGTCTTGCCGCCATGTAAATGGCTAGACACGACAGGAAGCATGTCACATATACCTGTCAGCATCTTGAAACTTGTACACGGACCATTTAACGCGAGCTCCATTTTTGTATCTTCCCCCTAATTAGCCATTAAATAAATTTTTTCTTTATCGAAGCATATCTGCGAAGTATGGTTATAGATCTGAACCATATCCTGCATTTTTTCAATAAGCAATCCTGTTCCCGGATTGTTTATTGCCGCAAATGCACCGACAGATTTCTTTTCCATTTCGATAGCATTGCTAATTAAATGAGCGCCTTTATCTTGAAGGAACTCATCAATCGGCGCCTCCTTCACAAGAGGAATATTACCGATGAACTTTCCAGCAGCTTTGCCTGCGGCACCTAACCCTTTTACCACATTTGCTTCCAGCGTGGAGTAACCCATCTCTTCAAGACGAACCGAACACTCTTCAAATATATGCCTATAGGTTAGTGACATGTCTCTTATCTCATCTTTAATGCCTGAAATGTATTCTCCTTTAAAATTACCGCTTAGCATTATTTCCATAAGCGAGGCCAAGGAGAACGTGTAAAGCGATAATCTATAGTATTTGAACTTCTTCTCTAAGTCAGCCAATGTTGAATTTACTTTATTCTGAGCGACAATAAACTGTTTCGCTTTAAGGACTTCCCTAACCTTCTTTTGACATGCGTTCATATTCTTTCTGGCGGTTCTTTGAATATCCAATACCAGCTTATGGTTACTAGCAACGAAATGCTCATTATCCCAGTTGAGCTTATACTTTGTGACGATATTCATCAAGGTTTCTACATCAGCTTCGATTTCTGATTCCTTTTCAACTTCAAGGAATAATAAAATTTGCTTTTCCATTTCTGCTATATTGCCGATCTCTTTTTCGATCGAGAAAAGCGCTACTGCCATTAACATTATGGCTGGATTAATTGCAGCCACTGTTGTAGTTGTAGCAGACAAGGGACCTGCTGCCTGAAGCTGTGCAAATTTTGATGCACCATCAGCAGTCTTGAAAGCTCCCCAGAAATTACCATTTTTCGCAGCCTTCAGAACATCACCAACGCCTGCATTAGCTAATTGATATAAGCCCTCTGTGGCAAATGTGGTTGTCTGCGTGACAGTGTTCAATGCTGGAATCAGTGATGACACTCCCGCTCCTAAAGTCAACAGCTCCGCAATTGGTACGCTTAATGTTTTCCTACTATTTATAGTAGCACGCGCATCCAACAGCATCCTCTCTGTAAGTTCTATTAAATCATTTTCTGTTCTTAAGACCTCAACCTCATTAGAATTTTTAATGTTTACAATTTCTCCCATGTTATACCTCCTAAATAAGATTTGACGTGGTACAAAAGATCACCATTTTCGAAGACCAATTCAATGTTAGTAGTGTCAATCAAAAAGTTTACCACTTTGACAGCCAAAAAATTGACCACCCTAAGGCGGTAAATATGACTCAGTTTGTGCAGGCGGACAACTCTGTTTTTTGCTTGCTCTCTTTGAAACGGTAGGATTCTCCGATGAAAGGAATCAAATGTGCGTGATGGGTCAAGCGATCCAAGAGAGCAACCGTCAGTGCGTTGTCGCCAAATACCTCCCCCCATCGACCAAATTCCAGATTGGTCGTAATGATCAAACTTCCTTTTTCATAGCGTTCTGAGCAGAACTGGAATAATAATGGACTGCCGGCACCTAAATTGATGTATCCAAGCTCATCAAGAATCACCAGGTCAAACTTATTCCAGCTTTTCAGATATTTGGGTAAACGGTATTCGCTCTCTGCCTTCAACAATTCCTGAATCAGATCACCAATCCGGATAAAACGGACTTTGAATCCCTGCTGGATAGCTGAAACACCGACTGCCGTGGCGATATGGGTCTTCCCAGTTCCGGACTGCCCAACACAGATGATGTTTTCCCGGTCCCGGATGAATTTTCCCTCTGCTAATGCCAGAACCGTAGTCCTGGGCAACTTGGGACTGGCCTTAAAGTCGAATGTATCCAGCGTCTTCACTTCTGGGAATTTGGCTTGTTTAAGCCGGGTTGTCAACCGTTTCTGCTGGCGGCTTTCCAATTCCCTGGCCAGACAGGCCGCCAAAAAAGCGGTGGAGGTTTGGTTGTGCGTCATGGCATCCCGGGATAATTCCCGGAAAAAGCTTTTCAGACCTGGCAGTTTCAGCTGCTTGCAATAGATTTCAACCAGAGCTTCTTTGGGATCCATGGTTTCAGTCATGCAATGGCTCCTTCCAGCAGTCGGTTAAACTTGGCCGGATCATCAACAGGGATTTCCAGTATTGGTTTGACGGAGACCAAAGGATCCGCCCTGCTTGCACTATGGAGAGAGAGCAGGACACTATTAAGGCTTGGGCTGCCGCATTGCAAGGCATTTTCAACCGCCTGAAGCACGGTTTCACAGGGATGATCCCGGTTCAGAAGCAGAATAGCGGCAAATTCCCGGTATCCTTCCGGATGCCGACTGCAAAGGCAGCGTCGTAGCTTCTGGTAAACCTCCGGCAACTTGCGGTCGACCAGAGCATTTTTTGCGGCCCGGGGTTTTGTTGCCAAAATCGGCAGGTAGTGTTCCAATTGCATGATTTTTTCTCCACGGTTATAACTGCGCGCATGAGTGGTCAGCAATTGGGCGGCGTCATAAACCTCGACCCGGTCAGCAAACGCCTCGATACGCAAGTGCCGCCGATTGTACTGGGCTGGAACCGAATAGTGGTTCCGGTCGAATTGAAACAACAGGAGATTGCTTGCAGTAACCATATGCGTTCTGGAGCAGGAGAACGGCCAACTGGGTAGTTGCCGCAGCTCTTGGCATTCTTGCTCCCAGTCGGACCAGCGTTTCAGACGTTCTTTCTCGCACCAGTTAAGGATCGTTCTGTTCAGTTCCTCCAGAGAATTGATGCGTGGAACCGGAACCATGGCATTGCGCCGAACAAATTTAACCAAGTTTTCGACTGTCCCTTTCTCATTCCCGGATGCGGGATTGCAGAACTCACTGTCAAACAGGTAATGGGCCCTGAGACTGGAAAAATGGCTATGCTCTTCGCGGTATGGACCCTTTAATATTTTGGTGACGGCTGTTTTGGGATTGTCATAGACCAGGTTGGCCGGAACACCGCCCAGCCATTCAAAAGCCCGCCGATGTCCTTCCAGAAATCCTTCCAGTTTCTCGGTGGGCGATGCCCAGACAAATGGAACCAAGCTAGCCTTCATTCGCAGACAGAACAGGGAAACTTCCGTTAGTCGGCCATGAAGGTATACTTTAGCCCGTCCCCAATCAACCTGCGCTTGCTCACCCCAGTCTGCTGTCAATGGGATGAATACCTCGGCGGTTTGCTGCTTCAGGATCTGAACGTAGCGGCGCACCGTCGATTCGCTGCCCTGGAAATCATATTCATCCTGCAGTCTTTGGTAAATGCGTCGTGCCGTATGATGCTGTTTATGGTGAACATTCCGGTCCTGCTGCAACCACTCCTGGACTATTTCTTTATAGGGATCCATAACCGGACAGGATTTTGCCTTGGATAAAGCGTATTTGGGTATTTCGGAACTTTGAAGGGTTTTTCGAACGGATTGTCGGGAGATTACAAGATTCCGGCTGATTTTCCGGATCGACCATCCTTCAAGGAAGTGCTTTTTTCTGATATACTCAATATCGACCATTCTAAGCATGTCCTTTCCTCCTGTATATTGTTGTTTCGCAACTCCAATCATACAGGACTGGGCTCTCAGAGTGGTCAATTTTTTCATTGTCACAAAGTAGTCAAATGGTCAACTTTTATGTTAGCACTACTAAATGATGGATGCGGAACTGGATACGACCTTGGGTTTTAAAAAGAACGGCAGCACCCCAAGGACAGCAACAACAGAAGAAACGGGCACAGCAAGAAGACGATTACCAGCGAATACGGTGAATCTGAGATTTCTGTACCCAGGGACCGAGACGTCGAACATGAAACGGCTAGGTTCTGGCTGGTTGTCCTCAATAAGTTGAGAAATCGCGGCGTTCAGGACATCCTGATCTGCAGCGTAGATAACTTCAGCGGATTCAGCGAAGCGATCTCCGCCTGCTTTCCGGAAACTGAGATCCAGAAATGTGTGGTACATCAAATCCGCAACTCAATCCGTTATGTTTCCTACAAGGATGTAATAAAAGTACTGGCAGCCCTGAAACCGATCTATACGGCAGCCACAGAAAGACAGGCTCTTGAGGCCTTGGACAGTTTTGAATCTGTCTGGGGCAACCGGCATCCGCTGATTGTGAAGTCCTGTCGTGCCAACTGGTCTGAACTTTCCACCTACTTCAAATATCCACCTGAAATTCGAAAGCTGCTCTATACCACCAATATGATTGAGAGTTACCATCGCCAACTTCGCAAAGTCACGAAAGGGAAAAATTTAAAATTTGCTAGTTTGCTTTATTAGTCTGAAGAATCTCTATCCCTATCAGTCGCTTCATTTATTTTCTCTGTTTTGCCAATGACCGTATTTTTCATTTTCTTTAGATTTGGCACAGCCTTATCTTCCCACCAGCACTTAATGTAAGGAGCCGCTTTATAAATTCCATAAACTGATACGGCTATAAGCAGTACACATACAGCCACAACAAGAGCCTCATTTACGGCAGTTGTTGATTCAGCATCTTCATAACTGTTACTATCGCGCTCAAATGATATACCTTCATCTTCCGACTCATTTATTTTTTGCTTTGCAATTGAAATTGCCTGTCGAATTTCCTTTTTTTAATCCTCGGTTATTTCCAGCTCATCTGTTATCCCATCATCCCAAGTTCTGATAGTCCAGTAACGATTATAATGAGCATATCCGCCGGTCCCACGATGATGGTCTTGTTCCTCTGCATATTTCTCACCTTTTTCGGTAACAGTATAGTTTCCTGGTTCTCCATCTAAAAAACCTTCTTCTTTCAGAACAAAGTTCAATTCTTGAGCCGTTAATCCATATCCTTGCCCTAATATTCTTGCAGATTTTCTCATATTCTACATCCCTCCCCTTGGCTTAATTGATCGGGCTTCAGCAAAAAACAAGCAGGTTTGTTATCCTTAAATCGTATTATTATTATACTTTTGCTTCACATTTTGGTTTACAGTACAAATTATAGTAGATGCAGTGATGGCATTTATCTGGCTGATTTACAGGCCGGTTAAGTATATCAAAATCGAAATCCTTTTTTGATGATTTGTTAGCATTATTGAGTGTTCGTATTAAACTTATATATTTTTCAAAAAGAGGAGCGAACTTTTCATTATTTAAATTTTCTTCTGTTAATTCTTTTACTTTAGGATATGCACCCCTCATGAATGGATCTACAAAATATCTTAACAGATAGTATTTATCCACTTTAAAATAGTCAATGAAACGATAACACCAAACTTGAGCATGGACAGAGTCATATTCAAAATACTTTAGATATCGGGCATCGCTTACGGCTTTAAACTCATATAAAACTGTCTGTTCAGCCCTTTTAAGTATCAAGTCAGGTCTACATTGTAGAGTTTCATTAAGTTTATTAGTCTTAATGTTTGCTGGAAAGGTTTGTTGATTTTCTTTTCCAGTACCGTCGAAAACAATGTTTTGGGGCCCTTTATACGTTTTTCTGATCCATTCGATGCATTTGTATTC
>DDXI01000135.1 GCA_002347475.1 Peptococcaceae bacterium UBA2264 | reverse complement strand
AAAAACATGTTAAACGCTGCCGGTACGAAGATGTGATTCAGATAGCCCAGCAGGGCTTCCAGATAGGGAAAATGGAGCCAGCGCTCATAACTCAGCCCCTGAACATAAGCAATAACCCCGTGAAAGAAGACCGATTCCTCGGTTATCGGCTCCTGGACAAAGGGATTATCGGCTTTTTCTTCTTCCACTTTGTACTGCCAGTAGTAAAAATTATCGTATTTGTTTTTCAAACTCTCGGCTTTCCTTTTCACGATATCACCCCCCGTTTATTTGCTCGAGGTCTTTCAGCACCTGATCAGACTGCTCCCCTGCGTAAAACAAGTGCTGTTCTTTTAGGCCCTGGCAAGCATAAAAAATATGGGACTGGAGTTAATTTTATGATAACATATGAATATATGTTATGTTCAATAATATATTAAAGGAGTGATAGAAAATGGCTGCAACTGATTTATTGGACAAGGGTGCAGTGCTTCAGCGCGACAAAGAGACTTATGCCATAGTCCCTCATATGCCTGGAGGTTTGGTAACTCCGGATGCTTTAAGAAAAATAGCCGATGTAGCAGAAAAATATAATGCCCAGGCCCTTAAAATGACCTCTGCTCAACGCCTGGCGATTGTCGGCTTAAAAGAGGAAGATCTGGACAATGCCTGGGCCGATTTGGGTATGAAGCCCAGTCATGCCATCGGGCTCTGTGTGCGCAGCATCAAATTTTGTCCGGGAACCACTTTCTGCAAAAGAGGGCAACAGGATTCCGTCAGCCTGGGCTTAAAACTGGATGAACTCTATCACGGCCTGGAGTTGCCCGCTAAATTTAAAATGGGCATCAGCGGCTGTCCCAATTGCTGCGGTGAAAGCCATTACCGGGATATCGGTGTGGCGGGGATGCCCAAGGGGTTTAAATTAATGGTCGGCGGCAACGGCGGCGTTACTCCCCGCATTGGCCAGACAATATACGAAGGACTCGATCAGGAACAGGTTCTGGAGAAAGTCGATAAAATTATCAAGGTCTTTGCCGAGGGCGGCAAAAAACATGAACGCCTGGGTAAATTTATCGAGCGGATTGGTCTGGAAGAGTTTAAACGTCAAGTCGGGGGATAATCCTGAGGGATGATCCTGATTATTCATTTAAGTACATCATTGTTCATTCAAGTATAAAAAAGAAGCCCGGCATGATTGGCAGCCGGGCTTCTTTTTTATATCTTTTTGCTGGACCTTAACAATCCTCATAATCCCGGTTTCCTCACATTAAAATGGAACCATGAATCAAGACAATAATTTCGGAATTCTAAGTGAACCAGATATAATGAGAGACAGGAAACTGTCAAGAAAAGGAAGGATCGCATAACTGGGCAGAAGGCAATTTAAAGCTTCTCTGGTCAGTTCTTCCACGCTTCGAAAATCCGCAGGTGTTTCCTTTCGTAATTTAATATTTTCCATTTGATAAAAGTTCACTCCAAAATATAAATAATCCCCGCTTATTTGATCTATTTTATCATGCTTTCTTCTAAGCGCAGAAATCTCTGCCAGCTGCAAATTATTTATTGTCTTTTAATTACTTTTATTATAGAGTTAATTGGCAGAGGATACAAAGTTTGTCGAATTGAAGGAGGAAAGCATCGTGAAAAAGTTTACCAGTATGTTGCTTGTCATTTCGCTGCTGCTGCTTACTTTTGGAGTAATACCGGTAGAGGCATCCGGCCAGCAAGCGCGAGAGTTCCACTCGTTAGGAAAGGCTGCTGCTGGAAAAGCTGCTGCCGATTTCGTCCCGGATGAAATCCTGGTGAAGTTTAAAAATGACAGCAAGCCTTTTAGAGTAGTAAAAGTACCTGCCGGCAGAGTGCCTGAAAAAGTACAGGAATACATACATAGGCCTGATGTGCTTTATGCCGAACCCAACTACTATGCCCAGGCTCTCCAGACTCCTGATGATCCATATTTTAACCTGCAGTGGAATCTTCGCAATGCCCCAACCGCTGCAACTTTAGCCGCCGGCGGCGGAATTGGCATGGAGCCGGCATGGGAGCTGTCAACCGGTACTGGGGTTACCGTAGCTATTGTAGACACCGGTATTGCTTATGAGAATTACGGCAAATATGTGCAAGCCCCGGATCTGGCCCAGACAAATTTTGTAGCCGGCTACGATTTCGTTAACAAAGATGCCCATGCCAACGACGACAACAGCCACGGAACCCATGTGGCCGGAACAGTAGCCCAGAGTACCGGAAACGGCAGAGGAGCGGCGGGCATAGCTTATAATGCTGCGCTGATGCCGGTTAAAGTATTGAATAAAAGTGGTTCCGGCAGTTATGACATTATTGCCAATGGCATCAGGTTTGCTGCCGAACACGGAGCCGAGGTCATTAATTTAAGCCTCGGAGGAGCTTATCCTTCAACTACTTTGGAAGAGGCCCTCGCCTATGCTCACGATACCTGGGGAGTAACAATTGTCGCTGCGGCAGGCAATGATGGACAAGGCAGCGTAAGTTACCCTGCTGCTTATGATGATTATGTGATTGCCGTAGGCGCTGCCCGCCTGGATAAAGAACTGGCGTCCTATTCAAACTGGGGCACAAGCTTGGATCTGGTAGCCCCGGGCGGCGACATGGCTGTCGACCAGAATGGTGACGGTTATGGTGACGGCATTCTTCAAAATACCTTTAATCCCACTTCCAAGAATACCAGTGAATTCGGCTACTGGTTCTTCCAGGGCACCTCTATGGCTTCCCCTCATGTTGCCGGTGTGGCCGCCCTGCTGATTGCCAAAGAAAAAGCTGCAGGAAACGCAGCCACACCTGAGCAGGTCGCTTCGGCCCTGCAGGAGACTGCCCTGGATTTAGGTGCTTCCGGCCGGGATGATACTTTCGGTTGGGGCCTGGTGGATGCCTGTGCTGCCCTGAACTGGACAGCAGTTCCCAATTACGCCCCGGCAGCCGCTGCGCAAACCGTAAGTCTTTCGGAGGATACCTCCCTAGACCTTACCTTGACAGGTACAGATCGTGATGGTGACCCGCTTACTTATACAATTGTCAGCGGCCCGGCAAACGGCGCCCTCTCCGGCACCGCCCCCAATGTTATCTATACACCCAATGCCGACTATAACGGCAGTGACAGCTTCACCTTCAGAGTATCTGACGGCAAAGTTTACTCCGATCCAGCTGCTGTAGATATCACGGTCGAACCTGTAAACGATCCCCCGACGGCTATCGCGCAAGCGGTGAGCACCGAGGCAAATAGCGCAACAGACATTACCTTGAGAGGCACAGATGTGGACGGTGACGCGCTCACTTATGAAATTGTCAGCGGCCCGGCAAACGGCGCCCTCACCGGCACCGCTCCCAACCTCACTTATACTCCCAATACAGATTTTACAGGCCAGGACAGCTTCACCTTCAGTGTTTCGGACGGATCAGTCAGTTCGGCTCCGGCTGCTGTCAGCATTACGGTAACAGCACTATCAGCACTTAATATCCTTAATAATGCCAATAATGCCGGATTTGAAAACGGTGATTTCAGCGGTTGGGATACAACGGGAAATCCGGCTGTAAGCAGCAGTTCAGCTTATAGCGGTTTGTATGGTGCCAACCTCTATAAGACTGTCCGCGGTGAGGATAAGAACAAAATAGTAGCCCAGACCTTTACCTTCTCGGGAAACGGAACAGCGAAAACCTGCCTTTTTACCTTCAGTGCCATGCTGCAAATGAGCACTTCAGGAACCGGCTATATGGAAATAGTACAGGATGGCGTACTTAAAGGTGCGATCTCCTATACAGGCAAAACCTGGCTGCCCCAGGAATTATCCAGGCAGCTTACGATTCCGGCACAAGGGACGACGATTATCAGATTTCAGTTCAGAGTTTCCGGTTCCGGTATGTATGTGGATGATACATCAGTAACAGTCAACTGATTTCAGGGGTAAAAAAGCACTTTCTTCTTTGGGGGAAGTGCTTTTCCGATATAAATCACAAATACATATTACTGGAAATTGCTTCTCCAAGACGGCGATATCGGTTTCTTCAGAATTTTCGTAAGTAGCGACCATGTAATGACCAAGTTCCAGGGGTGTTAAGAAGACATATCACCCCCGTTTTTCGCTGTTTTTGACTTTGACCATGAATTCATACCCCTTGGGCACGGCAACTTCAGCCTGAGCAAAATCATAACTGGCCGCTTTACCCTGCTGGTCCAGAGAGAGCCCCAAGTGCAGCAGGGCAATCCCAATGTCAATCTGATTAAGCTTCCCATATACCGCTGCCCGCAGAAGATTCAATTTCCTGCGACTCACAATCAGATGGTCGGCATCTCCGCTGAAATACCAGGGTTGGCTATTGGTAGCTGAGGGAGCCAGACGCACAGGCTCGAGAATTTCCTCAGCACCTGCTGCACTGGATATTTCCGACAAGTTTTTACGCATAAATTCGGAGGTATTCGTTCTGTGCAGCGGCTCTCCGGTCTTTCCGAAGGCGAGCATGATGACATACTCCAAGCCGTTTCTGAGTTTGGGTACTTCTTTGGCAGGCCTGGCCACCCCCAGCCAGCAGCCGGCCAGATTATTGGCCGAGAGGTAGAGGTCAATCTGCTGCAGCACAAAGCCCGCATTCAGCAAATAGTTAGCCTTTTTCTCCGAATACAGACAGATATAGTGCGGGGCCTTGACAGGCAGGAGATTCTTGACCTCAGCTGAACCGAGATAGATAAAGGCATAGGGAATGTTTGCGTCCAGCGGCTTAACACTGCCGGCATATTCCTGTAACCTGGCAAGTATCTCGGAGGGAAGCGGCGCCATGTCAAATTTTCTAACAGACTTCCGGTGAAATATGGCCTCATAAAGCTGAGCATTGGTCACACCTTCACCTCCGGATGAATTACTCTTTCCTCAAATTGGTTGCCTGATGTGTGATTCATAAGAAACTACGGCTCTGCCTCCGATAAATGAGCTCCGCTCACAGCAATAAATGAACAAATAATTTATCTGCTGAAAATTTCATTGAGCGAAAGATTTTGATACAGGTTACAAACATCGAGCTAAATTTGCCGGTAAAGAAACAATTCTCTTGGCTACAGCTTATTTTCTCCACTTATGCAGGTTAGCTTCCGACAATCCTGTTTCTTTAGCAATTTCACTCACAGCTTGATTCTGTGGCGGTATCATTTTCATCATAATCGAACTTATGAATTCCTTACTATTAATATGCAGACCAGCCAGCGTCTGCAGCAATAACGGCGCCATTTACAAAATTCGATTCCTCGGAAGCCAGGAACAAGGCCACTTTTGCAATGTCAATGGGCTGCCCAATCCGTGGATTCAGGGGCATTCCCAGTGCCTGTCTTTCCGCGCCAAGCTTGCTCATGTTGGTCATTGTAGTCCCAATATTCGTAGCAACTGCGCCTGTGGCAATTGCGTTTGCACGAATTCCTTTCTGAGCGTACATAAAGGCTGTGTTTTTGGTAAGGCCGATAACTGCATGCTTGGAACCTGTGTATGCAGCACCTCCACGGGCACCTTGTACTCCTGCCGCTGATACATTATTTACGATGACTCCCTTACCTTTCGCCAGAAAGATAGGCATCACTTTCCGGCATGCAAACATGACAGATTTTGTGTTAATAGCAAATACGCGGTCGTATCTTTCCGTGCTAATTTCTCCAATCGGTTCCATACCATCCATGATGCCTGCATTGTTAACCAGAATGTCAACAGTACCGTAGATTTCAACTGCCTTGTCAACCAACGCATTCACGTCCTCTTCGGAGGAGACATCAGTTTTTACTGCTAATGCAGTTCCGCCAGCTGCCTTGATTTCTTCGACAGTTGCTTTTGCACCTTCAAAATTAATGTCAGATGCAACTACGTTTGATCCTTCTTTAGCATACAGAATAGCTATAGCCTTGCCCATGCCAGAAGCTGCCCCGGTTACAATTGCTACTTTTCCATCTAATCTCATCATAATAACTACCTCCTGATTATTGTATTTTTTATGCAGCAGGCCTTATATACTGACTAAACAATTTCACATCCATTTTGTTACTCCAAAACCGCTCTCACCTCAACCCCCGTCTTAAAAACAGATATCGCTGCGTATAAACACTAGAATAGAAGTGAGCCACTTCTAATAAAAAACCTGTATAGTTCAAAACAGAGAAAAGCTGACGTACAGAGGGGATCGCCAGATTATCCCTCTAATCGGCATACTGCTCCAGATAATGCTCAATATACTTCTGTACTTTAGCCGCCGGTCGATAGACCCCAAAGTGCCCCTCGCACAGGATATC
>DDXI01000081.1:31727-34053 GCA_002347475.1 Peptococcaceae bacterium UBA2264 | reverse complement strand
CCAGTTTGGCACCATTTTGCGTAAAAATAATCGTGGTTACCGGTTATAAGTCCCAGGAATTAAGCGTTATCCTTCAAAAATACCCCAATGTTGAAATCGTTTTCCATCCCGCTTATGAGGAAGGGATGTTTTCTTCAATTAAAGCCGGGATGAAACAAATCAGGGGCGAACGCTTTTTCTTTCTCCCCGGGGACTACCCACTCATCTCGCCCACTGTCTATCAGATGCTGCAAACGGTCGATTCCGAGATTGTCCTGCCAACCTTCAATGGTCAGCCGGGACATCCTGTGTTGTTTAAAAAGACCGTTATCGCAAAAATCCTTGCCGGCAGCTCTTATGGCAATTTGCGGGAATTCATTGCCGCCCACCAGCCTGCCTATGTGGCTGTTGACTGTCCGGGCATCCTTAGGGATATCGATACTCTGGATGACTACCGGAAGATACTCCGGCTCTGGAAATCCCTAAATCCTTAATCTCATAAATCTTATAATCCAAATACCTGAATCCAAAAATCCTTAAAAACAAGTCTCAGGAAGGGCGGTTGCATGAAAGACAGCGAAAATATCAGCAAGGCCGTCAAACGTTCTGATTTTGATGACAAGATCGGGGGTCAAGCCAAGTACTGTGCCGATCTCAGGTACGGTCAGATGTTGTATGCCAAAACTCTGCGCTCGGAAAAAGCGCGGGCCAGGATCATTTCCGTCGAAACTCCCCAGCTGCCTGCCGGTTATTGCATCGTGGATTACCGCGACATACCTGGCAGGAATATTGTGCCTATCATTCATGACGATCAGCCTTTTCTGGCCCAGGACAGGGTTAATTATATCGGTGAGCCGATCCTGCTCGTTGTCGGTCCGGAAAAGCAGTTAATTCTGGATCTCTTGCCAAAATTCCGGGTCAATTATGAAGAGCTGAAACCCATACTGGACATTGACCAGGCTGAGGCACCGCAGGAGGAGTATATATTTGAAAACAAACCCTGCTTTGTAGAATATGCCTATCACAAGGGCAATATTGAGAAGGCCATTGAAAACTCCCGCTTCTTTGTAGAAGACGAATTCCGCACAGGCTACCAGGAACAAGCCTATTTGGAAACCCAGGCCGTGATTGCCCTTTATGAAGAGGAACGCCTTACTGTCCGCGGCTCCATGCAGTGTCCCTATTACCTCATGGATGCGCTGAAACAGGCCCTGGGCTGGCCCAAGGAAAGAATCCGGGTTATTCAGCTGCCCACCGGCGGCGGTTTCGGCGGCAAAGAGGATTATCCCATGCTGCTCGCAGTGCATGCCGCCCTGGCGGCTCTTAAAACCCGAAAACCGGTCCAGCTGATCCTGGACCGCCAGGAAGACATCATCTGTTCGACCAAAAGACATCCGGCAGTTATCCGAATCAGAAGTTATCTAGATGAGCAAAGCAATATCACCGGCCGGGAAATAGATATCAAAACAGACGCCGGAGCTTACGCCGGACTCTCCAGCGTGGTGCTGCAAAGGATGATGTTCTCCGCAGGCGGCGTCTATAACATAGAAAACCTGAAAGTACAGGGCAAAGCTTATGCCACCAATAAGGTTGTCAGCGGAGCTTTTCGGGGCTTCGGCGGCCCACAGGCTAATTTTGCCATCGAAATGCATATGGAAAATATCGCCCGGAGACTAAATACGGATTCCCTGGAACTCAAAAGAAAATATTTCCTGCGCCAGGGAGATACCTCCTCCACCGGCGGAGTCTTCCAATATGATATCAAACTGGCGGAAATAGCCGCAGAAATAGATAATCTCTCCGGCTACAACCGGAAACGCTGCTCACTTTCTGTGAACAACGCTGGCTTGCGAGGTATCGGCTGCTCTGTCTTCTTTCACGGCTGCGGCTTTACAGGCAGCAATGAACAGGATCTGATCAAACCCAGGGTTTTGCTGAAAAAACACCGGGATAACAGCGTGCAGATTTTCGTTTCCAGCACAGAGATCGGCCAGGGATCTCAGACCACCCTGTGCAAAATTGTGGCCCAGACCCTGGAGATTCCGCTGGAACAGGTGAAGCTGGACTATCCGGACACTGATTTTTGTCCTGATTCCGGACCAACAGTTGCTTCGCGTACCGTTTTGATCGTAGGTAAACTCCTGCACGACTGCGCCTTGAAAATGAAGGAAAGGTGGTCTGAAAAAGAAACGGAGATCTTCCAGGAATTTCAGTACCCGGAAGACATGTCCTGGGATAACGAAAAATTTCAGGGCGACGCCTATCATGATTATTCCTGGGGAGCCAATGTCATAGAAGTTGAAATCGATCCCCTGACTTATGCTATAGATATCCTGGGAATATGGGC
>DDXI01000081.1:0-31631 GCA_002347475.1 Peptococcaceae bacterium UBA2264 | reverse complement strand
CGGCTGAACGGCGAAGCTGTTCACTTGACTGTCCCTCCCCTGAAACGCCTTGTCGATGTCCTCAGGGATGACTTAAATCTTACCGGCACCAAGGAAGGCTGCGGCGAAGGAGAATGCGGAGCCTGCTCAGTGTTACTGGACGGCCGGCTGGCTAATTCCTGTCTGATCCCGGCAGCCTTGCTGGAGGGCAGAAGTGTTGTTACTATCGAAGGCTACCGCAATACAGCCAGATTCGATCTTCTGAAAGCCTGCTTTGAAAAAGCCGGCGCCGTACAGTGCGGGTTTTGCACACCCGGCATGATTCTGGCTGCTGAAGCCCTCCTCTGTCAGAATTGCAATCCGACACAGGCCGAAGTACGCGCTGCTTTAGCTGGCAATTTATGCCGCTGCACCGGCTACAATATGATCGTCGAGGCAGTTTTGCTGGCTGCCAGGGAAGGTGGGAAATTATGGTTAAAACCTACAGGCCTTTAACCTTGAGGGAAGCTCTCGAAATAAGAAACCAGACCAGGACCGTACTCCTGGCCGGGGGCAGCGATCTGATGGTCAGGCAGCGGGTCTGGAGCGGAGCAGTTCCTGAGTTTTCCGATCCGGTATTACTTATCGGCCACCTGAAGGAACTGCAAGGGATTAGCCTCACAGGGAACCTCCTGCAGATTGGAGCTGCCTGCACCCTGGCGCAGATCATAAACGATCCGGGAGTCCCCGCCTATCTTAAGCTGCCGCTTTCCCAGATGGCCTCGCCGGCGATCCGCAATTTCGCTAGCATCGGCGGCAATATCTGTAACTCATCCCCGGCCGGAGATACCCTGCCTCTGCTTTATGCCCTGGACGCCTGGCTGACGATTCAAAGCAAAGAGGCTGCCCGTTCAGTTGCCATAGCTGACTTTATTACCGGTCCCGGTCAAAACAGCCTGCAGTCAGACGAAATACTCAGCCAGATCACTGTTACACTGCCCGGCTGCAGCCGTTATTCTTACCGCAAGGTTGGGGCGCGTCAGGCCATGTGCATCTCCAAACTATCTTTTTTCGGTTTGGCGGATACCCTGGCTGACGAAAATGACAGGCTGATCCACGATATCAGAATAGCTTTTGGGGCTGTAGCCCCCACTGTTATCCGCAGCCCGGAAGCTGAAGCCCTGCTTAAGGGCAGCAGGTGTTCCCAGGTCTCCCAACTGCGGGAAAATGTTCTGGCCAGTTATGCCCGATTGCTCAGCCCTCTTGACGATCTGCGCTCTACTAAGAAATATCGCCGGACAGTGGCCCTGAGTTTGCTGGACAATTTTCTTACAAAGGACTTGCAAAGGAGCTGTATTGAATGAAAAAGGATCTGCTGCTAATCTTATTCTGGGGTTCACTATGGGGAATTGCTGAGGCCACAATCGGCCTGTCCCTTCACGTGGCAGCTATTGCCTTACCGGGTATACCCGGATTTTTGATGTTTCCCATAGCTTTTTATTTTATGAAAAAGGTCTATGATGCCACAGGCAAGACCTCCTCAGTTTTTTATATATCCGCAGTGGCAGCCCTGATCAAACTGACCGACTTCCTCCTGCCTGTATCGATGGCTATTCGCATCATTAATCCGGCACTTTCCATCCTGATGGAAGGATTCGCCGTCAGCCTGGTCTTTAGATTTTTCCACACAAAAAACACCTCCCTGGCAGTCTTTTTACAGACATTCAGCATGGCGGTGTTTTGGCGGATCTTGTTTTTGGTTTACCTGTTTGTTATCTCGCTTTATGGCCTGCCGGCAGCCCTTGTAACTGACGGTATTGGTTCCACCCTCAGGTTTCTGTTATTGGAGAGCTTTATCAACTGCCTGCTTATGGGCGCCTGGCTGCGTTGGTACCAAACCAAACCTGTCCGGCCTCTCCTTCAAATTAGACCTCTCTATTGTTTCAGCTTATTAGTTCTGGCAATTGGCCTCCAGCTGGTATTATGATTGTTGGCCAGGCTTGCAATTCATTTAATAATTTTCTGTATCAGACAATTATTGCTGTGTCAGACAATGTCTGGATATAGCTGTTTACATCTTTGCTTTCATGTTCTTAAAAAAAGGGCTTATCTGACTTAAGCCCTTTTTATACGCTCACTTTGACGCTATATTAACACAGCTATATTAACACGTATGTTACCAAAATTATCTGACACAGCCTCGTATCAATGAAATTAAACTGAAGCAAACAAAGGTGATGAAGATATATTATGATCTGGCTGATAAGCGGCGAGATAAACTCGGGAAAAACCTCCCGGATACTGAATATTTTTCAGCAAAAAGAAGCCGGGAAAGCCGGTGGTTTTATCAGCCGCAAACTCTATCAGGACAATACTATCTGCGGTTATGAAATCGTCCGTTTGCCTGACGGACCTTGCCAGACCCTGGCCTGGCTGGGGAATGAAGTGAACAGGAATAATAAATCAGATTGGGATAATGAAGTAAACGAATTTCCTTTCGGGCAGTATGTGTTTTCCCAGTCAGGATTTCTTTGGGGGGAACTCATCATCGACCAACTTTTGGCCGATGATGATATCAGTGATATTTTCATCGATGAGATCGGCCCTCTGGAACTGCAGGGTCGGGGATTTTGCAGCATATTGCTGAAAGCCCTGCAGTCTGATAAAAATCTGTATATCACTGTCAGAACAAACTGTCTTGAGTCTTTTCTGGAAAAATTCAATATTCAGGAATTTACACTGCTGCCTGGCTAAGGATTAATCTTCCATCCAGTGGATTGTTTCGTGTTTACGCGGCGGTACGGGTGGTGTCTGATCAGGATAACCGATAGGAATAGCAGCCACCAGACGGGAATCTTCTTGCCGTCCCAGGTAATTCAGAATTTCATCTTCTACCCAAAGGGGACCGGTCATCCAGCATGTTCCCAACCCTTCGAGATGCGCAGCCAATAACATATTTTGAATGGCAGCGGCACTGCTCTGGTTAGCTCCCTCTTGGTAGATATTCACCGGCAAACGCTTGGTCAGCACCAGGATTATCGCTGGAGCCCCTCCCATGTTTTTAAAGAAACTCTGGGTAAATTTCTGCATTTTTTCATTGAATAGTTCTTTGAGTCGCGGTCCTATTTCTTCACCGGCTTTACTCAGGATACTCCCCATTTTATCCTTGGCTTTGCCTGTGAAGACATAGAATTCCCACGGCTGGGTATTCATGGCGGAGGGTGCCCACATACCTATCTTTATTATTCTTTCCAGCACTTCCCTGGGTATGGGTTCAGGCTTGAATTTACGGATACTCCGCCTCTCTTTGATAACTTGATAAAGCTCGCTCATTCTTATCCTCCCATCCCTCAAAAATTCTTGTAACTCTGAGAAAAACCACTGATAATTTTCTGAAGGAACCAACCGGGTAACTACTAATAATAATCTCCAGGATAACTCCCGATAATAAACTTTATTATTATACCAAAAAGTATATTACCGACAAGAACATGGTATCATTATCAAAAAATACTGTCAATTTAATATTTTCTGAATACTCAGAGCATACAGCCGCACTTGTTTGAGACAGTAATCTGCAAGGAAAACCGGCCGGAAGCAGCCGCCAGTTCATAGAGTTGCCGGAGTTTAGTCCAGACCAGACCCTCCTCGCCTCTGATTATACTGCTCATTTCCCCTGTGATGACCTCGACCCCCTGCCAGTCCATTTGTGCCAGCACCTGTCCGATTATTTGGGCGGAATCAAGTGTATCAAGAGGAAAAAGTGTCATCTGACAAGCCATAAAACTCAAGATTTCACCCACTTTGCCACGAGAAAACCGGGTTTGCCGCTTTTCTCTTCTTCCAGTTTCCTTGCCTGGGCCAGCATGTCGGTATTGGGAGGAAAATATAAGGCTTTGCCAATTTCTGCCTGGCCGTCGATATGCCAGTTTTTTACCTCTTCTTCCGTATAAAAAGTGGCATAAGTAAAGACGGAATCAGGATTTTCCAGGGCTGATTGCTTGTAAAAATCCCCCCAGGGACTGCCGCCGGCAATCACCCCGATCACCATGCAGCCACCCGGTTCCAGATGATTATACAACTCCCTCAAGACCTTTTCCGGATCGGGGATGAACTCAAAGGCCGTCAGGGAAAATATTCCGTTAAACTTGCCCAGCCGGGGCAAGACTTCGGTGATATCCGCCACCAGCCATTCGGCTTGCAATCCCAGTTCCAACATTTTAGACTGAGCCTGACTCGTCATTTCCGCTGAAATATCAACCGCGGTTAACTCATAACCTTCCTGGGCCAGTCTGACTGTGTACAATCCGGTTCCGCTGCCGACCTCCAGGATTCTTTTACCATTGGGCTGAAACATGCTTTTAGCCAGTTTTCTTTCCACCTGGTCAACCAGATGCCCCAGTTCAGTTGCATACCAACTGTCATATTGCGCTGCTATTGGATCAAAGATCTCCCATGTCATAGTCTTCCCTCCTCACCTCGTAATCCAGAGCTGTGAAGCTGTAAAATCCAAATTCTAATCCAGGTAAAGATAACGCTCCATTGACCTGACATATGGTGACCACTCTTCATTGGGATTTTCCCTTTTGGCCTGCCGGAATTGCCAGAGATCCACTTCCAGCGCATCGGCATAGTGAATGATGACTGCCTCCGGGCATTTGGGGCGGCGCGGGGACTGCCACTCATAGCGGCCGTGGTGACTGGTAATTATGTGCAAAAGCTTGGTTTTAAACTCAGCGGGAAAATCAGTAATTTGGTCCATCTCCCTGCTCAAGAGTTCAACCCCCATGATAATATGTCCTAATAAACGCCCTTCAGTCGAGTAGGAGATTGCCCGTTCGAAATTATATTCGAAAATTTTACCTATGTCATGCAGCAGCGCTCCTACCAGCAACAAATCAGAGTTGACCTCGGGATAATTGGCTGCCATATTTTGCGCCAGCTCGGTTACACCCAGGCTATGTTCCCATAAGCCACGCAGATAGGGCTGATGCATTTTCATGGCTGCCGGGGCCTGCCGGAATAAAGCACCATTGACAGGATGGTCAAGAACCCGATCCAACAAGCTTTTGAGTTTCTCATCCTGTATACCGTTGCGCAGTTTCTGGAGACGCAGTTCCAAAACCTCAGCTGTGAGCGGGGAACTCGGCAAAAGTTGGCCTAAATCGATTTCTTCCTCGCTGGCAGGCCGGAGTGACTCAATGGACAGTTCCCTTACTCCCTTATATTCGCTGACCAGGGCTTCGACCTGAAAAACGTCCTTTTCCTGCAGCCAGCCATAGTGACAGGCCTTGGTCTCCCAGATTTTTGCCGGCAAAGTACCGCTGATGTCCTGGCAGGTCATAGTAATAAAACTCCCTGGCTTGGAGCGAAAGGGGCTCTCTTTCCATTCAGTGACCAGAACCGTTCCCTTGAATTTTTCCCCGGCCTGACAATCTTTCAACATTTCTATTTTGCTCCTCCACTCTGCCCTCCGGGCCTGTAAATTTTATAAAAATCTTTATTATTCCCCGATTATTTTTAATAATACTCTTTTTTGGCGCATGCCGTCATACTCGCCGTAAAAAATCTCTTCCCAAGGTCCCAAATCCAATTCGCCATCTGTTACAGCAATTACTACTTCCCGGCCCATGATCTGCCGTTTGAGATGTGCATCGGCATTATCCTCATAATCATTGTGGGCGTATTGGCTGTGCGGTTTTTCCGGAGCCAGTTTTTCCAGCCATCTTTCAAAGTCATTGTGCAAACCAATTTCATTATCATTGATAAAAACGCTGGCTGTTATATGCATGGCATTGCAAAGCAGAATTCCTTCTTTAATGTCGCTTTCCCGCAAACAATCTTGGAGTTGTCCTGTAATATTGATGTTTTCCCGGCGTCTTTTGGTATTAAACCATAATTCCTTGCGATAGCTTTTCAAACTTCTCACTCCCTCTTGATTCCACTTACCTTTTCAGCACATTATACCAGGGCACAAATCTAAGCTTTCTTAATATACATCTTACCATGAGTTTAATAATATTAAAGGTGTCAGTTTCATAAAACCAAAACCTCAGATGAATTACTCATCTCAATTCAAAATCAAACATGCAGATAATCGGCCCCCCGATGAAAAATTAAAGTAGTCTTTCATTGCAGGATTTGTTTTCCAGCTCCAGAATACTTACCAGAATACTCTGATAATTTATAATATTAAAGTGGGAGGATTATCATGAAAAGCCTTTTTCAACGCAATTGGTATACAGAGGTGCGCCGCAGCACCACCGGACTGCTCAAGGTCGGGAGCAGTTATCTGGACACACAGCGGGAGGCTGCTGCCCATCTCTTGGTTGACATACATACTTTTATAATTATAGAGGCCCTCTGGGAAGAACCGAGAGCTTTAAAACCTGACAGTATTTGCTCGCGTCAGGTAACACCCCTGCTGGGTGCAGAAGCTTACCTGGGTTCCGGTCCCGTTCTGAGAGAGACTGCCGCCTTTCTCAATGATCCTTTGGCGGTTACTTTATTTTCGGAAAACATCAAAGGAATCATTCAGACGGAACGCCATCTCCTGGAAGAACGCGGTTATGCTTCCCCGGAAGAATATTATCTCAAATGGGTGAAAAATGGTTTGAACTCCTGCCGCTTCTTCAGCAATCTGGATCGGGTAGAGATCACTGCAGATAACCGGACCAGAGAATTCAGACCCGCCGGCAATTTGTTTGTCCGTTTCAAAAACCAGAACCTTTATAGCCTAGGGGAAGATCAATATTTATTGACTGGGGATTTCAGTGATTCTTACCACGAGGTCAATGTGAATCTTAAATTAGATGGTTTTACTGTGGAGAAGGCAGATGGCGGATTTGTACGCGCTCCCAATCCAGTTTGCCGGGAGGCGCAGGTTTTTTTGTCAAGCCTGCACGGTATTGACTTGCGAGACCACTCCAAGAAAGAAATTGCCGGTATTTTGGGCAAGGGTCAGGGATGTGTCCATATGATTGATTTAGTGCATGATTGCGCGCAAATGCTGGGATTTATTGGTAAATCATAGCAATAAGGGACAGAACGATTTCAATCACGATCAGAATGATAATCGCCCATTCCAGCCTGGAAGCCCGCTTGGCGTGGGCCAGCTCTGTAAAAACTTTGGTGATATCCATAAGCATCTCCGACTTGAGCCTGATGTTTTCGCATCTGTCAGTCAGTTCAAAAAAAGGACTGAGATTGTCAAATAATATTTCGGCCTCCTCGTTAAGCCAAGTAATTTCCGGCTTATCGAGCAGCATAAGATAGGAAATGGTTCTCAGGCGAAATTCCAAAATACGCGCTGACATTCGGGCCAGTTTTTTATCGGATACGGTCAAATAGCCCTGCTGCAAATATTCGACTATTTCCTCAATCTCATCCAACAGTTTATCAATATCTGTTTCCAGACGCTCCAGAGCAACTGACTTGGCCAGTACGGTGCTTACAATTTCCCGCTGATAGCCTGGTTCAGCAGAGGCTGTCAGCTTATCGTTATTGACAGCAGATTCCTCATTTGGTGCTATTTCTATCTTATAATCATCAAAATATTCCAGGGCAGTGATTGAGGACAAGCCTTTTTCAATCCGCCCCAGGTAGCGTATGATATCCATAATTTCATTATGTTCACAGTTAATAAAGACAATACTTCCAAAAGGAAAAATATAGATTGCTTTGCCTGCTGTTTCCGGAATAATATCCTTGAGAGCTGTTTCATTCAGGCGAAGCGATTCTTCCCATTTGAATTTGTGACTGATACCGAAATGGCCGGCAATCTTATTAATACGGATTTCATTAAGTAAAGCTGCTGCTTTAAAATTAATTGCTGCCATAGGATCACCCCCCCCCCTTTTTTTATCTCTTAATTCGGCATTTTTTCTGTTAAGTCTTGTCCTTAACAGTATCTTTTGGCATTATCTATAAATTTTCTGACAGTAACAGTCTTGCGGATCTCCATATATCCGCCGCTTTCTTTTCTCATTGCTGTCTTCTGTCAAGACATGGTATAGTATTGGTATTACACTGGAGGGATGAAACATATGTACAATAATATTCTTGAAACAATCGGACATACTCCCCTGGTCAGAATCAACAGGCTAAACCCCAAGCCGCATGTCCAGCTGTACGCCAAGCTGGAAGGTTTTAATCCGACCGGCAGCATTAAAGACCGGATCGCTCTAAAAATGATCGAGCAGGCGGAAGAAAGCGGAACAATAACCCATGATAAAACGATAATCGAGCCTACCTCCGGCAATACGGGGATTGGCCTGGCCATGATAGGCGCCGTAAAAGGATATGCTGTGGAAATAGTCATGAGCGAATCGGTTTCCATTGAACGCCGTAAAATGATCGAGGCTTTTGGGGCCAAGACAACCCTGACTGATGCTTCCCAGGGAACCGACGGCGCGATCAGGAAAGCTCACGAACTCTGCCAGGCTTATCCCGGCAAATACTTTATGCCAAACCAGTTTTCCAATGAGTACAACAAACTGACCCATTATTTCACCACAGCCAACGAAATCTGGGAGGATACCCAAGGTAAAGTCACCCATTTTGTCTCCGCCCTCGGCACCTCAGGGACCATCATGGGAGTGGGCATGGGACTGAAAAACAAAAATCCTGATATCCAGATAGTTGAAGCTCATCCTGTCCGGGGCCATTATATTCAAGGCCTCAAAAACATGCAGGAAGCCATAGTCCCGGCTATCTATGATCCGACAAAGATCGACCGGAGAGTCATGATTGAATCTGAGGACGCTTTTGCGATGGCCAGAGCTATAGTTTTACAGGAAGGCATCTTTGTTGGCATGAGCAGCGGAGCCGCTATGGTGGCCGCCCTGGAATGCATCAAAGATATTGAGGAAGGCTTTGTGGTGGTACTATACGCTGATCGGGGAGAAAAATACCTGAGTACGGATTTATTCAAAACATCCTCCTGCTGAAATTGTTAAGAATCCCAGAAAGTCGGCTGAGGCAGGCTTTCCAAGGATTCTTTAATAATTTTAAATCTGTACTCTTATTTTTTCTTCAACTCCCGGGCCATATCCACCAAGGCCTGCAAGAGCCGGAAAAGCATCTCGCGCGAATGAGTATCTGTCAGGTTCCCATCCTGGTCGAACTTCTTATCGGCATTCGTTATGAAAACCTCTGGCTTGTTAAGGACCCAAAGATTGAGCACCACACAAACCTGGCGCAAATGATACTGAGCACGCGCTCCGCCAAACATACTCGGAGAAGCACTCACGATTGCCAGGAGCTTGCCGTTCAGTGGCCGCTCTTTATCCCGGGAAGCCCAGTCCAGAGCATTTTTTAAGACCGGAGGTATAGAGTAATTATACTCAGGGGTAGAGATGAGCAGCGCATCAGCAGAGGCGATTTTCTTTCTGAAGTCTGCTACCACTGGAGGAATTCCTTCAGCTTCCAAATCTTCATTAAGGAACGGGATAAGAGCCAGATCCACCAGCTCCAGGTTCGAACCTTCGGGCAATAATTTTTTGGCGGTATTTAAAGCCGCCTTATTATAGGAATTACGGCGCAGGCTTCCAGTAAAACCGAGAATATTTATATTCTCACTCATACAAAATCACCCTTTCCATTTTCCATAATGATATATAACAATTTCTAACTATAGCCTGACTCTAACCATTAATTCTGCTTTATTCTGTTAAGTCCTGCCATAAATCTTTGCTCCCGACATTATTTTAGTAATATTCTGAGAATAGCTGTTAATGAAAGTTATTCCAAATAAATTCCGAATTTAGTATTCCCTGAATATCAACATTTGTATATACTTTGAATAACAGGGTATTTAGACATCCAGTAATTAGTAAGAATTCTTCAAGATAAAAAGGAGGAATAACTAATGGAAGAACAAAAGACCCTTAAAAACCTCATGGAGGCATTTGCCGGGGAATCACAGGCTAACAGAAAATATCTGGCCTACTCCAAAAAAGCTGAGGCCGAAGGCAAAGTCAATGCAGCCAAGCTTTTCAAAGCAGCTTCCGATGCCGAAACATTGCATGCCCTCAAGCATTTTGAAGTTGCCGGCAAAATTAAAGCCACTGCTGACAACCTGCAGGATGCCGTCAATGGTGAAACCCATGAATACCAAAGCATGTATCCTGACTTTCTGAAAACTGCCGAAGCTGAAGGCAATAAGGCTGCTGTCACAACTTTCACCTATGCTATGAAGGCGGAGGAAGTCCATGCCAGGCTCTATAAAGAAGCTTTGGAAAATATCGCTCAGACAAAGGAAATATTCTATTACCTCTGCCCCGTATGTGGCAATATAGAAAAAGACGTACCTGAAAAATGCCCTATCTGCGGTGTGCCGGGGTCAAAATTTATTAAATATTAAATACTGATATAAAATACAGATAAATAAAAGATAAAGTTTCTGCTGAAATATCCGCAGGAACTTTATCTTCTGGCAAGGGTTTCTTTCTCTAAGGCAACTTTCATTAAATCTAATTCTAATATAGGATAATTTGATCTGGAAACGCCTGTTTTCTTGATATATTCCACATTTTATCTATATAGGCCGTAGTATACACCTGCTCTATATAATGGTAAAGATAGGCTGCTTTGTCCGTAAGTTCGTAAATGTTCCCATTTTTTCTGATGAATCCTAATCTTTGCGCTATAAATAATTCGAGGCCAAACATTTTGGGCAAGGGAGTGCCGATTATTTTTTCGAATTTATCTTTGTTGATTTTCATGGAATAGGCACTCCAGAATAAATAATAAACCGCTCTTTGTCTTTTCGTAAAATGAAGGGTCAAAGATGTTGGCAGAGAATCGGCATTAATCCTCTCAATATATTTCTCTATGGAAAAGGTGTTGATTTTGAAGCTNNACTTTTTCAGGCATCGGCTTGTATTCATTATCCGCAAAGGTAAAATCAATAAAGGGATAGGTGGATATTTGAGTTGCTCCCTGCTCAAAGGCAGTCCTGATATCATTTGCTAAAATTTCAACTGTTTGTCTGGGAATGGCGAATATCAGATCCACATCTACAACATCGAAACACTTATTTCGGACAAGCTGCAGCTTGTCGATAAAGGAGTCGCTGGTTCTTCCCAATTTCCGAAGGCAGCTTTCGTTAAATGACTGAATTCCAATACTCACCATCGTTACCCCGGCCGCTGTTAATTTCTGCAAAGATTCTTCCGTAATATCCTGAGGATGAAGCTCTACTCCTATTCCGCCGGCGATCGTAAAATATCTCTTCACCCTTTCGATGATATCTTTCAGGTCATCCAGCATCAGGGCAGGAGTTCCTCCCCCGAAATAGAGGCTGGTGACCTGTTTTTTATCTGTCATATTCCTGCATATCAGGTCAATTTCTTGTAATAAGGCAATTTTGTAGGAATCCGCTTTTGGTTTGTTGTAAA
Source organism: Peptococcaceae bacterium UBA2264 (assembly GCA_002347475.1). Classification (GTDB taxonomy): domain Bacteria; phylum Bacillota; class Desulfitobacteriia; order Desulfitobacteriales; family Desulfitobacteriaceae; genus UBA2264. The sequence continues at coordinate 20,274 of DDXI01000081.1, read as the reverse complement.
TTTCCTTGCAGTATGGGCAAAAGCTGCACAATGCACGGCAAAACGGGATATGGACATATAATCCCAAATCATCAAGTCCTGCAAAATCCAAGCTGTTCTGGTAAGTGCCCTCAAAGATAAAAGGCTTGAAAGAACGGGTCAGTAAGACCCTTAGCAATGATGCAAGCAGCATCTTGAGACCCCCTAAATGTATCTGATATGGGTTTTAAGCATAGCAATAATAAAAAAGACCATTGAACAGATCAATGATCATTTTTAGACATTTTTCATGTTCTTGCCATAGAATATTTCCAGCATCTCTTTTTTCAGCCGTTGCTCGATCTTCTTTTGTTCCAGCGGCAACAGGTTCGCCTTATCGATTCCGAACAGGTAGTTACCCAGTTCAAATTCCTTGAGAATCATTTTGGTATGAAAAATATTCTCCTGGTACATGTTCACATCGATGAGTTGATATTTGTCCCTGATCTCTTTGGGAATATAATTCTGGATAGAGTTTATTTTATGGTCCATAAAATACTTCTTGCCGCGAATATCCCGGGTGAATCCCCGTACCCGATAATCAATAATCACGATATCAGAGCTGAATTCCCGAATCAGATAATTCAAGGCCTTTAATGGCGAAATTTTCCCGCAGGTCGATACGTCGATATCCGCCCGGAAGGTGCTGATTCCCTCATCAGGATGGCTTTCCGGATAAGTGTGAACTGAAATATGGCTTTTATCCAGATGCCCGATGACAGTCACCGGTTTTCCGCCAGCATCTTCCTGGCTGTTATCCGGACCAGAGTAAGTTTCATTATGTTCTTCAGCAATCAGCATGGTTACGCTGGCTCCCTGGGGGTCATAGTCCTGGCTGGCTATGTTGAGGATTTTTGCGCCAATTTTCTCTACCACCTCCGTCAGGATGCGAGTGAGCCGTTTGGCATTGTACTCTTCATCAATATAGTTGATATATTCATCACTGTGCTTATGACTTGTTGTATAACAAATGTCATACATGTTAAAGCTCAGTGTCTTGGTCAAATTATTGAATCCATAGAGCTTAAGTTTTCTGATCGGCTTTACTTTCACGCTTTTCTCCTTTAATCATTCAGATAATCTGAGATAATCATTGTCACTTATTATCACGCAAGAACGCAAAAAAATCTGCAATGTTGGCGGCGAAACCAACATTATATTATAATGTTTCTCTTGTCAAGAATATGGCAAATATATTTGGAAAAGCACTTTCGCAGGTTGGAGTTTTGCTGCTGCTATCTCCTGCTATAAAGTTATTTCAATGCTATAATAAAAGAGCAAGAAGCGCTGCATTTGGCTGCAAAAACGCTTTGCATGCTCAGATTATATCCGGATGAAATTATGGAGGATACAATGATCATTTCAGTAACCAACAGATTGCTTTGCAAAGGTAATTTTCTCGCCCGGATTGAACAAATTGCCAGACTCCAGCCTCACAGCATTATTTTACGAGAAAAGGATTTATTGCCGGAAAATTATGAACAGTTGGCAGCGGAATGTCTGAAGATCTGCAGCCGGTATAATTTGCCGCTGGTTGTTAATTCGTACCCGGATGTTGCTCGAAAACTCAAAATCCCCAATATTCATCTTCCCCTGGAATTATTTATTAAACACCAGGCTGATTTAGAAGTTTTTCAGACTAGTGTCTCTGTTCATTCTGTGGAAGAGGCCAGACTTTCCGAAGATCTGGGTGCCTGCTATCTGATTGCCGGACATATTTTCCCAACCGAATGCAAAAAAGGAGTCCCTCCCCGAGGTCTGGATTTTCTGAAACAAGTATGTGATTCTGTTTCTATTCCGGTCTTTGCCATTGGCGGCATAACTCAATTCAATGTCAGGGATGTATTGAAAGCCGGGGCACAAGGTATTTGTATAATGTCACAGTTAATGACTTGCGAAAATCCCGAGGATGTGCTGAAATCATTCAGATCTTGTTTAAAGCGAGGAGATGAGATATGAAAACCCTTTTTCAAGGCAATATCTTAAACGGCATAATTGGCGTCAAAAATAAATCGTGGAGCTTACTGAAATATTATAAGCCTTGATTCCTCAAGGCTTTTCCGATGTGTTTACTATTGAGCTGAACCACTGACTCCGCGTTTGTTCAGAGGTTACATAAGTCTTGTAAATAACTAAAACATCCATTAATTTCTGAATGAAACTGATTATTTCTTTCCGCAAGCTGTTTGAACTGAGTCTCAAACAGATTTTGTTCGTTATATAGTTTGTCTTTTAACTCAGAGACCCATTTAAGCAACTCTGCCAGTTCATTCTCCGCCTTATTTACTCGCAACTGTTCGACCTCTAACTGATGCTGGAGTTCCTTATTTATATTTACCTGTTCTGTTGTCAGATCCTCTAATTGCTGATAGATATTTTTAATTTCATCTTTAAATCTATTGATTTTATAGTTTGATGACCTTGCTTTTTCCAATTTGAGCTCTTGTTCAGTCTTCTCATTTATCTTTCGATGTTCTTCTATCACTCTAATATTTTCTGCAATTGTTTCTTCTAAACTAATAATTTTCTGATTTAATATTTCCAAATCATTGTTTTGGTTTTCATTGTGCGATTTTTCAATTTCAATCTGCTGTTCAAGCTCTTGTATGATTTTATCAATATCATCGTCCCGAGGGCTGCCAGACAAAATCTTTTCTTCTAAATCAACTATTTTTAATTTCAAAACATTGTTTTCTTGTTTAAGCCCGGCTGCACTTTCCATTATGTTTTCCATGGACAGCCTGGACGCGGATGATAGTTTTTCCAGTAAAAGTCCCGGAATTCTATTTCTCACAGAAAGAGGTGATAAATATTACAACAAGTAAGCAGAGAATTATATTTCACGCAGTCCTTCCCACGGTACTTACGGCATTATTTTTTATTAACGCTGCATTGCCTGTATCTGTACTTGGCTGTGTTAACCGTGGCCTTATTGCTTTCTTGATTGCCCTGTTCAGTGGACTGGCAGCATTAGGTACTGTTATCATCGCCTTAAAAAGAAGACTCTCCGGCAACCCTGATTCGAACTGGTGGATTAGCAGCACATTGATTTTAAGCATACCGGTTATTGCCCTTAGCATACTGGCCTAATGAAGATCATTCGCACTGAAATATTGAATATTTCAGCGCATATTCCTGCAGCAGGCTTTCTTTAATCTCCCATAAGGACTTGGATAAGTCGACATAATATTTATGCGGATTTTCAAACCTTTTGACCTCATCCCACAAAGTATCGATCTGCTCTTGACAATACCTTCTGATAACCTGTAATTCGGGACTTCTGTAGACACAGGTTCCTTTATCAAAAATCCTCTGCAAGAGCCTTTGAACGGAGAAATTTGTGATTGTCTTCCTTTTCCAGGTGCATTCGGGGTCAAATAATTCGTATGGTTGACTTTCATCTATCGATTCTTCATTTGTCGTAAGAACATCTGCTATTGCTTTGCCGGTATCCTTGTCAAAAAGTCTCCAGACCAATTTGAACCCGGGAGTGGTTATTTTACCCACATTTTCACTGAGTTTCATCTTGGGCAGCATTTCCCCGTTCTCCTGAACAGCTACCAGTTTATATACCCCGCCAAATACAGGCTCGGAGCGGGAAGTAATAAGCCGTTCGCCCACACCAAATAAATCAATCTGGGCACCCTGCCCCAGAATATCCCTGATAATATATTCGTCCAAAGAATTCGAGGCCACAATCCTGCAATCCTCAAATCCTGCTTCATCCAACATTTTCCGGGCTTCCCTTGAGAGGTAAGTTATATCTCCGCTGTCTATCCTGATACCCTTTGGTCTGAAACCTCTTAAAACTACTTCTTCATCAAATACTCTTATGGCATTGGGCACTCCTGATTTCAAAACATTATAGGTATCCACAAGGAATGTACAATTGTCAGGATAGGTCCGGGCATAAGCCCGGAAAGCCTCCAGTTCGGTGGGGAACATCTGAACCCAGCTGTGAGCCATTGTCCCCAGGCCCGGAATAGCGAAATCCCGCTCCGCTATAGTGCAGGCTGTTCCGGCGCAACCTCCTATATAGGCTGATCTCGCCCCATATATGGCCCCGGCGTAACCGTGAGCTCTTCTTGACCCGAACTCCATGACAGCCCGTCCCTGCGCTGCCCTGACAATCCGGTTGGCTTTTGTCGCTATCAGGCTTTGATGATTTATGGTCAACAATACCATTGTCTCCACAAACTGGGCTTCAATTACCGGTCCACAAACCGTTATTACCGGTTCATTAGGGAATATCGGACATCCTTCAGGTACAGCCCAAACATCACAGCTGAAATTAAACATCTTGAGATAGTGCAAAAAATCTTCACTGAACAACTTTTTGCTGCGCAGGTATTCGATATCCTGCTCCGTAAACCGGAGATTTTGCAGGTAGCGGATAAGCTGCTCAAGCCCGGCCATTATGGCAAAGCCGCCGTTATCAGGCACCTTTCTGAAAAACATGTCAAAACAAGCAATTTTATCTTTTAAGCCGTGCTGCAAATAGCCGTTAGCCATAGTTAATTCATAAAAATCAATCAGCATTGTCAAATTCGCTCTGTTCATCTGTTATGTCCCTTCGTAAAATTATTTTAGTTCAGAAATAAATAGTATTTGTTGATATGTCACCTTTCCCAAACTTCTCAAACCTTATGTTTATCCTATTTGATATTATGAGTGAAGCCCCTCATGTTTTTCAAACAGGAAGGGCTTTCCTCATTTTGCATTAATTTTTTTTAAGGAAAGAAATACTTTCCATCCCCTCCTTTTAGAAGTTCTTCACAAAATAAATCCTTCCCATTATTCCATTTTCAGCGGAAGTACGCCAGCCAATTCCCCGATCACATTAACCAGTTCGGCCTCAGCGGGAACAATTACTTTGGCGTTTTCTTTCAGTGCAGTTTCCACCGCTTCCAGCTTCCGCAAAAGCTGGGCATTACCTTTAAAATAGAGGTCTGCTGCCTCGTTCACCAGCTTGATAGCCTGGGCTTCGCCTTCTGCTGCCAGAATTTTGGCCTGCTTGATACCTTCCGCTTTCTTGATTTCCGCTCGTTTGATCCCATCGGCAGTAGTTTCAGCGGCGGTAGCAAAGTCAATAGCGGCAATCTTTTCATTCTCAGCCTTGACGACTTTATTCATCGTTTCCTGGACATCTTTCGGAGGATCAATCTCTTTCAGCTCGGTCCTCATGATATCAATGCCCCAGTTCCTGGTCTCAGTTTTCAGTGTCATAAGCAGGTCAGTGTTGATTCTGCCTCTTTCGCTGTTAGCTGATTTTAAGGACAGGGTACCAATAATATTTCTGAGGGTTGTCCGGGCCAAGGCCACAATCTGAACCTGATAATTGTTGACATTATACATTGAATTCTTGACATTTTCCTCATCTGTGTTGATTTTAAAATAAACCTGGGCGTCCACTGTGGCATTCAGGTTGTCATTGGTGATAATTACCTGAGGCTCGGCGTTAACCATTTGCTCTGTTGTATTCACTTGATAAAGTCTCTGAATAAGCGGTATTATCCAGTGAAAACCAGGGTTGGCAAACTTGGAATATTTGCCGAATGTTTCAATTAAGCCCCTGTGTGTCGGCCTGACAATCCTGATACCGGCGAAAAAAAGAACAGCAATAATAAAGATTACGCTATAGCTATAGATATATAAAGATGACATTGCCTCACCCCCATAATTTTATTTCCTTGCCAGCAAGATAGTCAATAATTCTTTAATTCTGCATTTTTTTGTTAAGTCCTGCCAGTGACCCTGAAAATGGTCCCCTCAGCTATGCCAGGGATCTCGATGACAAAGGCTCATTTGAAACACCTGGTCAGAGCGTGGTCTTCTCGGCATCAGCCAACAGTGCTCCGGCCGCTTACACTACCTCTGAATGTAAAGATATAAATTATGCAGTACTGGTTGGTAAATAGAGATTTAATTGGCATATTATACTATATCTAATTTAAACCTGCTTTAAAGTTATAAATTAGTACTTTTCACAACATGATTTTCTGTGTAAGCTAGTATAATAGGAGATTCGGAAAACGCATTTGTAGAATTAATTAAATAGAATTAATATAAAAGGGAGGCTGTTATTATGTCGTTGATAAAAATAGTTGGATCTGGTACAACAACATTCCCAGGTGAGTATTTTGAAATTGAAGCCAAGTACCTATCAGAACCCGGAGATTTGAATTTAAATTTCAAGGTCACAGGAATTCCTGTCAACATTGAGAACCCTTATTATTTCAACCCTAATAACTATGCTTCTCTAAAAATTACTAATAGAATGTTATCTTTTACAACAAACGAGAACGTAAGCTATGGAACGTATAATCTTAGAGATTTCAGTGAAGGCACCCTGAGAGGGGTCCAACTGATAACAACAGCTGATATGATAAAAACAGACGGAACTCCTGTACAATGCGATGTTTTATTATCGATTTATGATCATGTTGATGTTGATCCTGGGCAAGCAGATTATATTACGATTTCTTTTTATGATGATTATGGAAACCTGGAACAAAGTTCCCTGCAATTAAATTTAGTTGACGGTGTCATAAAAATCAGATAATTGTTGCTTCAGCCCATAAGTCGTTCATGTTTGTACTGTCGATATTTATTTAGGATGGAGGTATCTGCATATGAAGAAATTTTTACTCCTTCCTCTTTTCGCAGCACTTATGGCAACAGGCTGCAACCCACCCGATGCCGAAAATGGAAACACTTCATCAGGATCTGTTAAATATGCTGTCGTGGAAGCTTATCCCCATTTGAATTTCAACCAACCGCTGTCTTATACCTGCGCTGACGACTCTTCCAGCCAGGCCTATGTGGTTGAAAGAAACGGAATAATTAAATTTTTTGACAATAATCCGGACGCAGATTCAGCTCAGGTTTTTCTTGATATAAGCAGCCAGATAGACTCCAGTAGTCAGGAAAAAGGACTGCTGGGCCTGGCCTTTCATCCTGATTTTAAAGAAAACGGCTATTTCTATGTCGACTATACGACTAACAGCAGTACTGTTATAGCCCGCTTTGCTCTTGATCCCAAGGATCCAAAGATAGGAGATATTACAAGTCAAAAGGTGCTATTATCCTTTTCACAACCCTACGCCAATCATAATGGCGGGCAACTGGCTTTTGGTCCTGACGGTTATCTTTATTTGGCAACTGGGGATGGAGGTTCCGCTGGTGATCCCCACAATAACGCCCAAAATTTGAAAACTTATCTCGGTAAAATTCTGCGCATAGATGTAGACAAAACCTCTCCGCAGAAAGAATATGGTATCCCCGCGGACAATCCCTTTGTTGGAAACAGCGAAGGGTATCTGGAGGAAATTTATGCCTACGGTCTGCGCAATCCCTGGAGGTTCAGCTTTGACAAGGAACGTAATTTATTATGGGCTGCCGATGTAGGACAAAACCGCCGTGAAGAGATCGATATCATCGAAAAAGGAAAAAATTATGGTTGGAGAATAATGGAGGGCACTTTGGAATATTCTTCATCCCCAGCAGTTAACATTGAAGATCTTCAACCACCCCTCTGGGAATATGGCCGTTCCCTCGGAGGATGCATAATCGGCGGGTATGTCTACTATGGCAAAAACACACCCAGCCTGCAGGGAGCTTATGTTTATGGGGACTATATCTCCGGGAAAATCTGGGCTTTATGGCTGGATGATAAGAATAACCCCAGTAATCAGGAACTGTTGGATACGGATCTTCAGATCTCCTCCTTTGGCTTGGATGATAACCAGGAGCTGTATATTGTGGACTTCAAGGGAAAATTATATAAATTAATAGAAAGATAAACTCTATTGCTGTTTATTGATTGTTTCCTATCCCAGACAGATCCGCCTCATTATCAAAGCCTCTTCTTTCCCAATAACCCTTATAGTTTGGATTGTCCGAGAGCTCGATTTCATTTACCCATCTGGCCCACTTATAGCCAAGCTTGTCTTCTGCAACTACTATGAAAGGATATCCAAGCTCAGGCGGCAAAGTAATCTTGTTGGAAGAATAGGCCAGGATCATGTTTTTATCTATGATATCCTGCATAGGCAGTGAAGTTGTATAGCCATCAACAGAATGGAAAATAACGGTGTCAGCCTGGTCATCGGCTCCGGCCAGATCAATAATATCTTTTAACAAGGCACCTTTCCAGAGTACTGTCGCCTTCCAGCCCTCGATACAATGCAAAGTGATCAGTTTTTCATAAACAGGGAGAGCGAGAACGTCGTCATAAGCCAGTGAAACCGATGATTTCACAAAACCGGAGACTTTCAAGACAAAGCTGTTGATGTCTACATGCTGTGTACCCTTGATCGAATTGTCTCTCGGTCCAACTGCAGGATCCAGTTTCGTGCCATTATACTCTCGTATTTCCAATTCTTGATAACGATTATCTGTCGCTCCGGATATGCCGTCATAAACTCCGCATGCAGTCAGGAGAAATACAAACAATAACAATGGGCTGAAATAAATAGTTCTTTTCAAAATAAATGACCTCCTTCATAACCAAATGTGCTGACCTTCAGAGCTGCTGCAACTGCCTGATTCGCTCCTTTACCACCTGGAACAGTCATGAAGCCGCTGCCCAATATTGTTTCACCTAAAACAGGTATTCCGGGAGTAGTGATTACAAGGTCCATGTTTAGGCTTCCAACAATCATAATTCTTGACATATAATCTCCTTCTTAATTTCTCCTGTAACACAAAAACCGACCTAATTGGTCGGTTAAGCGACAAGCTGTATCCAAGGGAATACGTTCAAATGCACTCTCGCATTCACCGATCCCATTTTTGCCCGCTATTCTGATTATATTTAAGATGGTTGGCTTACATTCTCAAAACTATCCTATAGGCTTATCCCACATTGAGTTCCAATATTTCTAAGTATTCTGTATATTCAGAAATTTTCACTTGACTTCATAAAGACATTAATTTACAATAAATAGTGAAGTTACATAAAGAACGAGTACTCGTTGCTGCTAATGCCAGGCCGACGGGTACTTTTTATTTTATTAACACCCAGCCAGTAGATTCGGCAAGGTCGCCATTGACGGATACTGCTTATTACAAACTCAGTTACATAATCTTTTTAATCAAACCAGAATTCCGTTGTAATGTTAGGATTGTATCAGCCGCATGTTGTGCTGAAGATCTGGGTGTGAATTTTCTGGCAGCCCGGCTCATTTTCTCCAACTCTGAAGGGTGATTTAAAAGATAATCCACTGTACTTTCGAATTCTGCGAAAGTATGGCTTATTTTCCCTGCTCCTATTTGCTTAATAAAGTTGGCGTTCTCCTCCTCTTGTCCTGGGATCGGCTTGTAAATTAGAAGAGGTACACCTTTTGTTAAGGCTTCAGATACAGTTAATCCGCCCGCTTTTGTAACAATAAGATCAGCTGCAGTCATATGTTCCTCAATATTATCGACATAACCAAAACATCTTATCGGATTGTTTGCTGTATTGCTGACACTAACCATATATTTGTACATTTTCTCATCTTTTCCGCAAACAACGAGTATTTGTACTGGGGTTTCAATGTTACCTAGAAAGTTACATGTTCTTTTAGCTCCACACAAGACTCCATCTGCCCCACCCATTACAAGTATTGTCAGTCGATTTGAATTAAGCCCCAGCTTGACAATTATTTTTTGCCGATTTAATTCCAGTTCAAACTTAGGGTTCACCGGAATCCCCGTTACCCGAATGCGCCTTCTTTCAATTCCTCGATCAACAAATCCTTCACATACATACTGGCAACCAACAATATATAGGTCTACTCCCTGATGAATCCACTGATTATGGACAGTATAATCAGTGACGATTGCAGCCAACGGTACATTGAGAATATTTTTTGACCTTAACTGTGCCAATACCCCTGTAATCGTTGGATATGTGCATATAATGACATCAGGATTATAAGAATTAATAAATCTTATAAATTCCCGATGTCCTAAACTATTAAGAAAGCGCTGAAATAATGAATCTGGATCGATTTTTGCTGTGCGATAGTAAAACTGTCCATACAATTTAGGAAAATATTTGATCATTTCAATATAAGTATTTTTCATTACCGAATTAAACGGTCTAATCAAAAATTCCCCAAAATCCAAGTGTGTAATTATAGCCGTTGGCATCTTAGAACTCATGGCTTCGATAACAGCCTCAGCTGCCCGGACGTGACCGTTACCGAAAGCAGCGGATAAAACAAGCATTCTTATTTCGTTCACTTCTCTATCCCTCCATTTTCTTCTCAGAATATCTGCCATAACCAAAAGCATGCAACTTAGATTGTTTTCAGAGAAATCATGTACTTTTGTTAACATCCTTTACTTCAATCACGGGCTGGGATTATAGTTGTCGTTCCTTTTCCTGCTTCGAAATACATCTTGATCCCAAATGATTGTCGGAGCGCCCTGTACAGTAAAAAAATGAGAGAGAAAGCCCTGAATATCTCAAGGCTTTTTTGAATTTCTACTATAAAAATTAACTGCCAGTTATTTCATGATGCATATTTTTTTGGCGTTTTCTTCTAAATTTCCAAATCAGGATGTACAATCTATGAATCATTTAACTTTTTTCCGGCCTTGAATGACATTTATTAATACCACAATGATGGCAATGACTAAAAGAATATGGATATACCCACCCATAGTAGTGGCAGTAAGCAGACCAATAACCCATAAGAGAATGAGGATAAGCGCGATAGTCCATAACACACTCTGTCACCCCTTCCTTAATACTATTTGCCTACCCATGTCCTACTTACCGGATAAAATACCTTATAAGGTATATCGTATTAGGCAATGTCTCCAGTTGTCAAACAGGAAACACGGTGTGGTCAGATTTATGGTGTTGTCTTACTATCTACATATATATAATTTTCCGTACTCGTCACAACGGTTAAAATCTCGGTAGTTTCAGTTATTGATTTTTTATCTTCGCTAAATTGTATTTTATTATCACTTTCACTGCCGCCAGCAGTAGTAACGTGTATTTTTATTTCGTTAGTGTTATCATTGGTTTCTATAACTTTATAGGTCATTTCCTCTGTTGTCCCATCTTTCCTAACCCTGATTAACTTATCACTGGAAATATAATAATTAGGAGCCTCGCTGCTTTGAGAAATCCAATGTCCAATTAAAGCTTTTTCAACACTCAAAGAGCTTCTGTCAGAGTTATCTTTAATTGTACCGGTTAAGCTACACCCACTTACTAATATGATGCACATTAAAATAAGGATAACTGCTAAATTCTTATTTTTTTTCATGTTCAATACCCTCCTCAAATTATTAGTTAGTTTTATCCATATTTGGTCCTTGTTCTTATGCGTATAAATCCAAGCCCGCTCTATGGGAAGGCATTGGCTTATTTTCTGACATAAAATCAGGCTGTCGAAAATAAGTACAGATTTTAGGCAAGTTTGCTTTAAGCTTTTTTCGCATGTCTTCAATCTTTCCCCCATAACAATCCGGCTGGGTGATATAAAGCAGCAGTGGCTTATAACGAATCCAGCCTATACATGCTTTGTAAAAGCGAGCGGTGGTTTGCTCGGTATCAGCTGTGACGGTCATCTGCAGACCGGCCCGCAAAATGTGTTCTGCTTCGGTGGGGGCAAACTCCCCCACCGAAGTCTCTTTGTTCAGTTTTAGCAAGTGAGTTGATAAGCAGTAAAATTAAAAGTTGTTGACTTGAAGTAAAATATAAGTTTTCAAAATAAGTATTAATTGTTATGATGAACGCCTGCCGCTTATGAAATTTAACAAAATCACAACAATAGCGATAACGAGAAGAATATGGATAAATCCGCCCAAGGTATATGAAGTAACCAGGCCAAGAAGCCATAAGACGATGAGAATTATTGCGATTGTCCATAACATTTTTCATCATCCTTCCTTTATTAAGATTGTTCAGATTTTTCTCACTCCCTGTTCTTTGGACTGCGTCACCCCCCTTAAAATCACAAAAACCGACCTGGTATGGTTCATCGCTCCCCTTTTTGGTATATTATACTTATATTTCAAGTATATATTATTCGTTAATATGTTACAATAATTTTCTGAATTTTTAGAATTGTATAATTGGTAATTATATATCACAACTTATTATGTTATAATATTACCAGGAACCATAATTGGAAAAAAGAATATAAAGGGTGGAGGAGGTTTTTGTATGGCGGATATTAAAAAAGACCTCGAAAACATTTGGGACAAAGCCAAGAAAAAAACTGAAGAATTAGTGGACAAGACGGAAGACAAGATTGAGGACCTAAAGGACAAAGTTCACAAGAGCAAAGTGGACAAGATGGAAGACAAGATTGAAGAGCTAGAGGACAAGGTCGACAAGAACAAGCTGGAAAGAATGGAAGACAAGATTGAGGACCTAAAAAACAAAACTGACTAGAAAAACATGATATTTTTGGGGATCGTCTCTGTGTTTTTTGTAAACCTCCAGACAGATGCAGAAAAAAGCATCTGTCTGGAGGTTTTATTTAAAGACATGAATGATATTAATCCTCTTTTTCCGAATCTTCTTCTTCAGTCTCCTCTTCTCCAGTATACTCATAGGTAATTATTCCATTAACAATTTTATAAATGTCCCGTTTGCCAAAAGGCCGCACAACAACCAACTGCCAATGGTCCCCCTTATCCGACAGGAAAAAGTCCAGCATTCTTCTATAATACTTAAAGCTGATATTTCCTAATCCCAACTTATCGCAGGTCTTAACCAGTTCAATAATTCTTTGCCTTGTTTTTTCATCCAACTCATAATGTGACTTCATAATAATACCCCCTTTTTTACCAAATGATTATCGGTATGCCTTGTACAATTTAAAAAAGTTAGAAAGAAAGCCCTGAACATATCAAGGCTTTTTTGCATTATAGCTATTAACATCCACTGTCAGTTATATCACAGTTCACATTTTATGAAACATCCTTGTTTGCTTCATAAAACACATTAAGATTATATGTCAACATAGGTGATAATCAGTTAGAGTACTTTTCTGCCTTGAATCAACCTTATTAAAACCACAATAATTGCGATCACCAAAAGAATATGGATAAATCCGCCCATGGTATATGAGGAAACCAGGCCAAGAAGCCATAAGACTATGAGAATTATAGCGATTGTCCATAACATTTTTCATCATCCTTCCTTCATTAAGGTTTTTCAGATTTTTCTCACTCCTGTTCTTTGGACTGCGTCACCCCCCTAAAATCACAAAAACCGACCTGGTATGGTCGGTTACGCCACTAGCTCAGTACGAGGGATAAGCGTCCAAATGTACCCCCACATTCATCGCTCCCCTTTTGGTACATTATTCTTATATTGTTAGTATATATTATAGATAAATTAATTTCAATATTTTCTGATTATTTAGAAATTGTTCCATTTATAGCTTATAATGACTTAAAGTATTTTCCTATATTCTGGGTTATACTATTAATAATATTAGCAGATAATAAATGTGAGAAGGAGGTGTTGCCCATGACTGCTATTCAAAACAGACCCAATAGATTAGCCAAGGAAAAATCACCATATTTACTCCAACACGCTCATAATCCTGTAGACTGGTTTCCTTGGGGAGAAGAAGCTTTTCAGACAGCGAAAGCCGAGAACAAGCCTATTTTCTTATCTATTGGGTACAGCTGAATCAGGTCGCGAAAAACACTTGTCATTGGTGCCATGTCATGGAACGGGAATCCTTTGAGGATAATTATGTCGCTCAATTATTGAATGAACATTTTATTTCCATCAAAGTGGACCGGGAAGAACGCCCGGATATCGATCATTTGTATATGGAATTTTGCCAGGTTCTCAGCGGTTCAGGTGGATGGCCTTTAACAATCATCATGACCCCAGAGAAAGAGCCCTTCTTCGCAGGCACATATTTCCCCAGAACCAGCCGGTATGGGCGTGCCGGATTGCTGGATATTCTCACGCAAACAAGTCAAATCTGGCGGAATGATAAAGACCGTTTAATTAAATCAGCAATCGAAAGCGTAGCAGCTGTCAGGAAAAATTCGGATTCCAATGAACCAGAAGTAATTGAAGTACTTCATGACAATGAACCAAAAATACAGCCTGCAAGTAATCATACAGACACTGAATTTCGGCGAAAGGCTGCTGCAATTTTAGACAAAGCCTATACTCACCTGGAAAACTCCTTCGATTCCCATTACGGAGGCTTTGGTCAAGCGCCTAAATTCCCCTCACCTCATACCCTTGGTTTTTTGCTGCGCTGCCCAGGCTCAACCTATAGCAAGGCGCCAACTATGACTCGTAAGACACTGGATGGGATGCAGCAAGGCGGAATCTACGACCACATTGGCTTTGGCTTTGCCCGTTACAGCACAGATGAAATGTGGCTGGTTCCTCATTTTGAAAAGATGCTCTATGACAATGCCCTTCTGGCTTATGTATATCTGGAGGCCAGCCAGTCTTTGGGAGACAAAAAATATCTTCAAACAGCGCAGGATATCTTCACCTATATCCTGCGCGACATGACTTCCCCGGAAGGTGGCTTCTATTCAGCTGAAGATGCCGATTCGGAAGGTGTAGAAGGCAAGTTTTATCTTTGGACTCCGGCAGAAATAACCAATCTCCTGGGAAATGAGCCAGGCGAGATGTTCATGAACTATTATGGCATCACTCTCCACGGCAATTATCAAGGAAAAAACATCCCTAATTTGATTAACTCCAGCAAAGAACCACATGATCAAGGCGAGGATCCGAACAAAGAACAATGGGCCATGAAGTTGGAACAATGCCGGAGTATTCTCTTTGCAGCCCGTGAAAAAAGGGTTCACCCTCATAAAGACGATAAAATTCTAACTTCCTGGAATGGCTTGACGATTGCGGCTTTAGCCAAAGGATTTTTCATCACAGGGAATACAGCCTATAGGAAAGCCGCCGAAAATTCCGTCCATTTTATTCTCTCAACCTTAAGGCAAGCGGATGGCAGACTGCTTGCCCGCTATCGCGATCAGCAGGCTGCCTACCTCGCTTACCTCGACGATTACGCCTTTCTCATTTGGGGACTTCTGGAGTGTTATACGGCTTGGGGTCTGCCCTATTACCTGGAAACGGCAATCGAACTGCAAAGCCAGCAAGAAACATTATTCCGGGATGAGAGCGGCGGCGGGTATTTCCTGACCGGCATCGACAGCGAAGAACTTCTTTTCAGGCCAAAACAAACCTCTGACGGAGCGATACCCTCCGGTAATTCTGTCAGTGTTCTTAACTTATTACGATTAGCTCGCCTGACGACAGAACCGCGTTGGGAACAGTTGGCTTACCGTCAACTCATGGAATATTTGCCAAAAGTTGATTCTAATCCAATCGGTTACACGATGTTTCTCCAGGCTGTTCAATTTTCCCTGCACCCTGGCCAGGACCTGATATTAGCCGGTTCCCTGAATTCACCACAAAAAAGAAAAATGCAGGAGATCATCAGTCAGCACTTCTTACCTTATGCCACCATTCTTTATCAGGAAGGATCTGTGAATAGCATCGTACCCTGGCTTGCTGATTATCCTTATGATTCCCAGGAATATAAATGCTATATGTGTGAGAACTATACCTGTCAGCAACCCGTCAGTTCGCCGGAAGAATTAACTGAATTATTTGGCGGCATTGGCGGCCACGTTGATAGCATCCCAAACAGTAGAAAAAGGCGGTGAATAACATAAATCCAGCATCCCCAGTTCTTTGGCAGACATTTTGTTGGCAATTGCACAGGCAAGTACATCTATTCTTAGCACCACGCCCTGCTGGCCAGCACCCTGGGCACCTAACAGACGGTGAGTACCATTTTCATAAATCAGTTTAAACCAAATCGAGGCGGCTTTAGGATAGTAAAGAGGCAGGTTGGAGGTTTCAACCATTACCGTCTTATAGTCCAGTTTCAGGTCTTTAGCTTCATTTTCTGATAAACCGGTGCGGGCCAGTTCCATTGCTCCCACTTTTAGCGCCGCCGAACCTAAAGTGCCCCTGAATTTGATATGTTTACCCGCTAAATTTTCACCGGCAATTCTGCCGCCTTTATTGGCATTGGTGCCGAGGGCAATATATGAATTTTCCTCTTTAGCCAGATTGTAAATTTCGGCGCAGTCTCCCGCTGCATATATATCCGGTATATTGGTGCGCATTTCTCTATCGATGATTATCGCGCCATTTTTAGCCAGATGAATACCAGCATCCCTAATAAATTCAGTGGCCGGTTTTACCCCAATGGCCAAAATCACCACATCAGTGACA
Source organism: Peptococcaceae bacterium UBA2264 (assembly GCA_002347475.1). Taxonomy (GTDB): domain Bacteria; phylum Bacillota; class Desulfitobacteriia; order Desulfitobacteriales; family Desulfitobacteriaceae; genus UBA2264. The sequence continues at coordinate 3,995 of DDXI01000081.1, read as the reverse complement.
TAGGAGCCCTTATCAGTGGCAACTTTTTCTACCTTGTCAGCACCCAGGATTGATTCCAGTTTTTCACTTACCTTGATTGCTACCCCCATCTTTACTAATTCCTGATGGGCAAAAACCGCCAGTTCGGGGTCGAAAGGCATTAAAATCCGGTCTGCCATTTCGATAATGCGGACTTTTTTACCTGCAGCAGCCAAAGATTCGGCTAATTCTATCCCTATAAAACCGCCGCCAATTATGGTGATATCATTAATGTTCTCCTGGAGCAGTATATTTTTCAGCAGAACACCGTCCTCGATTGATTTTAAGGTTAATACACCTTGCAGATTGACTCCCGGGAAAGGCGGTACTATGGGACGTGCCCCGCAGGCAACCAGCAGTTTATCATAAGAATCCTCAAATTCGGCACCTATGGTCAGATTTTTAACCAATATTTTCTTTTCATCCGGCATTACCTTGAATACTTCGTGGAGGAGTACAGGTTTTATACCTGCCACTTCAAATTCTGCTTTTGTTCTTTCAATTAACTGACCAGGCTCGATTTCTTGACCGGCTGCCAGGTAAGGCAGACCACAGGCAGCATAAGAAAGGTAATTGCTTTTCTCATAAACAATAATCTCGCTGTCTGGTTGTAATCTTTTTAATTTTGCTGCCGCTGACATGCCAGCTGCATTACCACCGATTATTATTGTTTTCATCATAACGCCACCCTTCTTTTCTTAATATTCAAATTGCATCCTTTTTCCGCCTTGCTATCGACGGTAAATGAACCTTTTCATTCGCTTCATAACATATCGTTTACTTTAACCAGTTCATATCCGTCCGATTTCAAACCGGTTATGATCTCTGGCAGAGCATGGACCGTTTCATAACCACCCACATGCAATAAAACGATACCGTTATCGGAAGCTTTGTTTAATATCCTGTTTACCAGATAATCTTTTGTGATTTTTACCCCATTCAGTTCTTCAGCCCAGTCATGACTGTCCACAGTCCATAGGATGGCGTAGGGATAGCCTTCTTCTCTTAATATGCCTAATATCCTTTTATCGTATTCACCATATGGCGGGCGAAATAACTGTGGCTGATAGCCGGTTGCTTCTCTTATAATGTCCGTTGTTCTGCGAATCTCGTATTCAACTTCATCGTCTGTCATTGTGCTCATATGTCCATGAGTCAGAGAATGGTTTTCTAAAGCATGCCCTCTCTTGACGATTTCTGCTGCCAGATCAGGGTGTTCCTTCACCCAAAATCCTCTAACGAAAAACGTTGCTTTCACATTGTACTGATCAAGCAGATTTAGAATCTTATCTGTATTTTCATAGAGCCACCCTATATCAAATGTCAACGCAATTTGTTTCGCTGCCTGATCGACGATGCCGATTCTGATTACCTTTGATAAATCTGCAGTTTTTTCCTTTGCTTGTTCCTGCTGGTTAGCCTCATCAGGTTCAATGTCAGATTCTTTTTGGGGTTGAGCTTCTTGAACTGGCGCTGGCTCAGCCTCAGTGCGGGATTCTTGGATTTCAGTGGATTCAGTTGTCTGAGGTGGTTCTGCAGATTGTGGTTCCTGTGGTTCCGGCTTGATTTGCATATCCTTCGCAGATTCGAATAGAGTGAAGCAGCCTATAATTTCTCTTCCGGTATTGGTAAATAGAAGACCACCTGCCATAATGATAATAATTAAAAAAAAGACAGAAATTTTTGATAAGTTTTTATGCCTCTTCCTTTTTTTTCTGGTTTTATTCATCATCTTCTCTCCCAACGGAAATCAGCTTTCTTATTCTCACTATTTCTTTTTTAATAGCATGGCTGTGCGGCATGGCGAATAGATGGAAATTCCGCTGAATTCCCGGTTCATCTTCAGCATATAAGTTTCATGGTTGACATCATGAGAGATGCGTCCCTGTCCTCCGAACCTGGGTTCATCTGTATCCAGAACTGCCTGGAAGCAGCCAGCTTCGTGGATTGGAAGCTCAAAGTCCTGATAGGATTCTATTGGGTGGAAATTAAATATGAATATGAAGTCCTTCTTTCTAAAGGCTATGATTTTCTTATTCTGATCTAGCCAGAGAGCTTGAGGCACGCCACCTCCCATAAGACCCTCTGCCGACATCAGATGGATCATAGCCCGGTCAAAAAGGTTCAGGTCGTGATATCTGAGATTTTTATTGTCGGCCAGTGACCATTGTCTCCGGCAATGTTTGAAGCTCCAGCCATTACCCTCTCTTGGAAAGTCAATCCATTCCGGATGGCCAAACTCATTGCCCATAAAATTGAGATATCCTTCGGAACCCAGAGAAATTGTGATCAGCCGGGCCATCTTATGGAGGGCGATGGCCCGTTCCACCACTGGGTTCTGGCCTTCCTTGTTCATATGCCAGTACATTTCCTGGTCAGCCATCCTGAAAATGAGAGTCTTGTCGCCAACTAAAGCCTGATCGTGTGATTCCACATATCCTATGCGCTTTTCCAGATGACGGCTTGTAGACAGCTCATAATAGAGTAACTGCATATCCCAGTCTTCATCCTTTTGCTGCAGGGTTTTGACCCAGAAATCCGGCATCCCCATAGCTAATCTGTAATCAAAGCCTATTCCGCCATCTTCAACAGGAAGACACATTCCAGGCATGCCGCTCATATCCTCCGCTATTGATATGGCATCAGGCCTCAGCTCTTTGATCATCTCGTTAGCAAACTGAAGATAAGTTATTGCTTCAAGATCGGTATTCAGGCTGAAGTACTTGCTATAGTTATCAAATGCTGTTCCCAGTCCGTGGTCATGGTAGATCATGGAGGTTACTCCATCGAACCTGAAGCCGTCAAAATGGTATTCCTCCAGCCAGAATTTGAGGCTGGATAACAGGAAGTGGATTACTTCAGGCTTGCCGTAGTTGAACAGTTTGGAGTCCCAGGCGCTATGAGTGCCGCGTCCGCCCGCATGGAAAAATTGGTGAATTGTGCCGTCAAACTCATTGATTCCCTCGGCCAAATTCTTGACGGCATGTGACTGGACTATGTCCATGAGAACTGTGAGACCCATCTCGTGTGCCTTATTGATAAGTGACTTTAGTTCATCCGGTGTCCCAAACCAGGAGGAGGCTGCAAAATAGTTGGAAACATGATAGCCGAAGGAAGCATAATAGGGATGCTCCATAATCGCCATGATCTGGATGGTATTGTAGCCAAGGTCTTTCACCCTGGGAAGAATATTATCCTCGAATTCCTTATATGTTCCGATATCTTCTTTCTCCTGGGCCATGCCGATGTGGGTTTCATATATTAAGGGAGACATGGAAATATCTGCCCGAAATTTGGAATCAGTCCACCCGAAAGGCTTTTCCGGCAGCCAGATTTGGCCGCTGAAATCATGGGTTTGGGGGTTCTGGACAATTCTTCTTATATAAAGAGGAATGCGGTCCCGCCTATTCCCGCGGCTTATTACATGGACTTTGACAAGGGATTGGTGAACAAGGGCATCTTTTCCCGGAAGGAAGATTTCCCAAATTCCACCATCTCTTTGGGTAAGGGGATGAGAGCTGCGGTTCCATCCATTAAAATCTCCTATAAGGTACAAAGCTTCGGCCGCAGGCGCCCATTCGCGGTAATACCAGCCCTCAGCCGCCTGATGGAAACCGAAATAGTGATGTCCGTTGGCAAAATCACTAAAACTATCTCCTTTACCCAGAAGCGCTTTTCTTGCACCATAATAGTTATTCATCCGGAGCTCCAGGTCGTGGCGATAAGGAGTAAGCTCAGGGTCGATTCCCAGTATCTTCAGTTCTGCTTCCGGTATAGACTTGTTTTCAGACATAGTAATTTCCTCCTGAAAAGCTTGCTGGTTTCGCCGGCATTGACCCATCCGTCAAACGATCCGGTCGATTCACCAGCATTCTGCTCTGTTGCAATAATCGCAAAATATAATTGTTTTCATAGCATACCTGCCCTATTTATTCTATTCAACTTATCCTATCATGTGAATGTCAACGAAAAAGTTT
>DDXI01000056.1 GCA_002347475.1 Peptococcaceae bacterium UBA2264 | reverse complement strand
AGTTGGTAAGGAAAGGGCCGAAGTACAGCGCTATAAAGGTTTGGGAGAGATGAATCCCGATCAGTTGTGGGAAACAACCATGGATCCGGCCAAACGGACGATTTTGCAGGTAACCATGGATGATGCTATCAAGGCAGATGAGATATTTACGATTTTGATGGGTGATAAAGTGGAACCACGCCGGGATTTTATCAATCAGTATGCCAAAGATGTCAGAAATCTGGATATATAAAGCGCATATTTTAAAGGAGTTGCACAGTCATGTCGTTCGAGCTTGAGGGGGGTAAGGTTCTTCCCATAGAAATTTCCGAGGAAATGAGAAAGTCATTTATCGATTATTCGATGAGTGTTATAGTCAGCCGGGCTTTGCCCGATGTCCGGGATGGCCTGAAACCAGTTCACCGCCGCATACTCTATACCCTTCATGAACTGGGCATGACACCTAACAAACCTTACAGCAAGGCAGCTCGTCTGGTGGGGGATTGTATGGCCAAGTTTCATCCCCACGGGGACAGCTCTATTTATGATGCGGCTGTCAGAATGGCTCAGGATTTTTCCAGCCGCTATCCCTTGATTGACGGTCACGGCAATTTCGGCTCGGTTGACGGTGATTCTGCTGCCGCCATGCGGTACACGGAATTGCGCATGGCTAAACTGACCACATATATGCTGGCCGATTTGGATAAAGATACAGTTAATTTTATGCCTAATTATGATGAGAAACAGGATGAACCGACAGTATTGCCGGCTAAATTCCCCAATCTCCTGGTCAACGGCTCCTCGGGAATTGCTGTAGGTATGGCCACTAATATTCCGCCCCACAATATGTCGGAAGTAATTGAGGGAGCTATAGCCTTGATAGATAACCCGGAATTGGAAATCAAGGATCTGATGAAACATATTCAGGGTCCGGATTTTCCTACCGGCGGGATAATTATGGGTCGGGAAGGCATTATCAGTGCTTATTCCACCGGCCGGGGAAGTGTTAAAACCAGGGCCAAAGCCCATGTTGAGCATATCCAAAAATCCGGCAAAAGCCGTATTTTAGTTAAAGAGATTCCCTTTACGGTCAATAAAGCCAAACTGGTGGAAAAAATTGCCGATCTGGTCCGGGAGAAAAAGATTGACGGTATAACAGATCTTCGGGACGAATCCGATCGGACGGGTATGAGGATCGTTATTGAATTGCGCCGGGATGTTAATCCCCAGGTGATTTTAAACCAGCTTTACAAACATACCCAGATGGAGGAATCCTTTGGAATCAACCTCTTGGCCTTAGTTGACGGCGTACCTAAGGTTTTGAATCTTAAGCAAATACTCCATTATTTTATCGAGCATCAGAAAGAGGTCATTGTGCGCCGCACCCGCTTCGAACTTAACAAGGCAGAGGCGGAAGCTCATATCCTGGAAGGTTTGCGCATAGCGCTGGACCATATCGATGAAGTAATCGCCACGATCCGCTCTTCCCAGACAACCGAATTAGCCCGGGAAAACCTGAAAAGCCGTTTTGGCTTAAGTGAAAAACAAGCCCAAGCCATTCTGGAGATGAGACTGCAGCGTTTAATCGGTTTAGAGAGGGAAAAACTGGAAAACCAGTACCAGGAATTACTGCAGACTATTGCTTACCTGAAGGCTGTTTTAGCCTCGGAAAAAATGGTTGAGACCATTATCAAAACCGAATTACAGGAGATCAACCAGAAATTCGGGGATCCTCGGCGCAGCTTGATCACAGTAGACGAAAGCAAGATGGAACTGGAAGATCTGATCGCCGAAGAAGATGTTGTGGTGACAGTGACCCATAACGGCTATATCAAACGCCTGCCTTTGAATGCCTATCGCAGTCAGAAACGCGGCGGCAAGGGTGTTCATGCCATGACAACCCGGCAAGAGGATTTTGCCGAACATCTCTTTATAACCACTACCCATAACTATATTCTTTTCTTTACCTCCCGCGGCAAGGTGATTCGACTCAAAGCTCATGAAATTCCCGAGGCCAGCCGAACGGCTAAGGGGACGATGATTATAAATCTTTTGAACCTGGACCGGGAAGCTGATGAAAAAATTACGGCTATCAAGGCTATTAAGGAATACAGCAAAGACTATTACCTGATTACTGCCACCAAGAAGGGAATTGTCAAGAAGACCAGTCTGCAGGAATATGATTCTCCGCGTAAAGACGGTCTGATAGCCCTGACCCTGGATGAGGGCGACGAGCTGATTGGTGTGCACTTAACCAGAGGCCAGGATGATATTATTATGGTGACCCAGAGGGGCCTGGCCATTCGTTTTGCCGAACAGGATGTGCGCCAAATGGGGAGGGTGACCAGAGGAGTCAAAGGAATAACACTTTTTGGCGATGATATTGTGGTCGGTATGGAGGTTATCAAGGAAAGTGCCGAATTGCTGACCATAAGTGAAAACGGCTTTGCCAAACGCTCGGATCTGACTGAATTTCGGGTCCAGAAACGTGCTGGCAAGGGCGTTATAACAATGAAAATCAATGATAAGACAGGTCCTTTGGTTGGGATCAAAGTGGTTCAGCCTGAAGACCAGATTATGATAATTACGGCGGAAGGCGTTGTTATCCGCCAGGATGTTTCCGGAATTTCCAAGCAAAGCCGCTCAGCGCAGGGTGTGATGGCTATGCGTGTTGCCGAGGAAGCCAGAGTGGCAGCTCTTGCCAAGGTCGTTGCTAAAGAAGAAGTTGAACAAGATGCTGAGGAAAGTACTGCAGACCCGGAAAACAGGGAAGATTAGAACAGGAATCCTAAATTGACAAAGTTTAGACTTGGTGTTACCATTCATAGGATATTCAAGACTTGAGGAGGAGCAATGATGGCAGAGATAGCATCTTGGAAAGTCAAAACAGGATTAGCAGAAATGCTTAAAGGTGGTGTTATCATGGATGTAACAACACCGGAACAAGCTAAAATAGCCGAAGAAGCAGGAGCCTGCGCTGTAATGGCGCTGGAGCGCGTACCCTCGGATATCAGAGCAGCGGGCGGAGTGGCCCGGATGGCTGATCCTACTATTGTTCAGCAGATCATGGATGTTGTGACCATACCGGTTATGGCTAAGGCCAGAATCGGGCATTTTGTCGAGGCGCAGATACTGGAATCTTTGGGTGCTGACTATATTGATGAGAGTGAGGTTTTGACTCCTGCTGATGATATGTATCATATTAACAAGCACGAGTTTAAAGTTCCTTTTGTCTGTGGCTGTCGTAATCTCGGGGAAGCCCTGCGCCGTATTGGCGAGGGAGCGGCCATGATCCGGACCAAAGGCGAACCAGGGACCGGCAATGTGGTGGAAGCTGTCAGGCATATGCGTACTGTCATGAGTGAGATCCGGCAGTTGCAGACCATGCCTAAAGAAGAGTTGATGACTGCAGCCAAGAACATGGGGGCACCCTATGATTTGGTTCTCCTAGTGGCTGAACAGGGAAAACTGCCGGTGGTTAATTTTGCTGCCGGGGGCATAGCAACTCCGGCTGACGCTGCTTTAATGATGCAGTTGGGAGTAGACGGAATTTTTGTCGGTTCGGGAATTTTTAAATCCGGAAATCCCAAGGCTCGAGCCAAGGCTATTGTCATCGCTGCAACCCATTATAAAGATGCCAAAATATTAGCTGAAATCTCCAAAGATTTAGGGGAACCCATGGTGGGCATAGAAATATCTACACTTGCGGCCGGAGAAAGGATGCAAGAACGGGGCTGGTAGGAATGAGAAAACGCATCGGTGTCCTGGCTCTGCAGGGAGCCTTCAGGGAACACCGTCTGGTTTTGGAACAATTGGGTTGTGAAGTTATTGAAGTACGTACAGCCGCAGATCTGGCAGGTATCCAGGGTTTGATCCTGCCTGGGGGAGAGAGCACAGCCATAGGCAAACTTCTGCAGTTTGCCGCTCTGGGGGAAAAAATCAAGGAGCTGGCTGCAGCCGGGCTGCCTGTTTTTGGAACCTGCGCCGGTATGATCCTGCTGAGCAAACGGGTGGAAGACAGTGAGCAGTACAACTTGGGCTTGATGGATATGACCGCTAAACGCAATGCTTTCGGGCGTCAAATTGCCAGCTTTGAAGCGGATCTGGATATACCGGCACTTGGGTCCCAACCGGTGCGGGCTGTTTTTATCCGAGCTCCTTTTGTTCAGGAAACTGGCCCTGAGGTGGAAATCCTGGCTGTCTATGAAGACAGAATTGTTTTTGTCAGACAGGGAAATTTGCTGGCCAGTGCTTTTCACCCGGAACTTACCTCAGATGAGCGGGTACACCAGTACTTTTTAAAGATAGTTGAAGAAAATTGTGGTAATTAAACTTTTCTTGTAGATAGTAGGAATAGAAATAGGGGGGTTACGTTGTGTTAGATTTAAAATTTGTACGTAATAATCCCGATGTGATCAAAGCAGCTTTGGAAAAACGGCAGTCGGCACTCAATCTGGATGAATTTCTGCTTCAGGAAGAAGAACGGCGGAAGGTGCTTTTTGAGGTGGAAAACCTTAAAGCCCAGCGTAATTCTGTTTCCGAAGAAGTAGGCCGGCGCAAAAAGAACAAAGAAGATGCCGAGAGTTTGATTCTGGAGATGCGGGCAGTCGGCCAGTCTATCAAAAATCTGGAAGAAATACTGACGGCCATCGATCAGAAAATAGAAGCGGTACTTTACGAAATACCCAATATTCCCCATGAATCTGTTCCCGTGGGCCAAGATGATAGTGCCAATCTGGAAGTCCTGGCCTGGGGTACACCCAGAGTATTCGATTTTGAGCCTCAAGCCCATTATGACCTGGGAGAAAAGCTGGGGATTTTGGATTTCGCTCGCGCCGGGAAAGTAACCGGGGCCCGCTTTACTTTTTATAAAGGCTTAGGGGCTAAACTGGAGAGATCTGTGATCACCTTTATGCTGGACAAACATACAGCCAAAAGTTATGTGGAGATTCTGCCGCCTTATCTGGTTAACCGTAATTCTATGACCGGAACAGGCCAGCTGCCCAAATTTGAGGAAGATGCTTTTAAGATAGCGGGGACAGATCTTTTTTTGATCCCCACAGCTGAGGTGCCGGTAACTAATCTTTACCGGGAAGAGATCCTGGATGCCCAGGATTTGCCGATCCATCATTGTGCCTACAGTGCCTGTTTCCGGTCCGAAGCGGGCTCAGCCGGTCGGGATACCCGCGGTTTGATTCGCCAGCATCAGTTTAACAAGGTGGAACTGGTCAAATTCTGCCTGCCGGAAAATTCCTATGCTGAATTGGAATCATTGACTCTGGATGCAGAAAGCATCCTGCAGGATTTGGAGCTGCCCTACCGGAAAGTGGTTCTTTCTACCGGGGATTTAGGTTTCAGCTCTTCCAAGACCTATGATCTGGAAGTCTGGCTGCCCAGTGTCAATACTTACCGGGAGATTTCCTCCTGCAGTAATTTTGAAGATTTTCAGGCCCGGCGGGCCAGTATCCGTTTCCGCCGGGAACCCAAAGGGAAACCGGAATATCTCCATACCTTGAATGGCAGTGGTCTGGCCGTGGGCCGGACGGTGGCCGCCATCATGGAAAACTACCAGGAAAGCGATGGCCGAATCAGGGTTCCCAAGGCCTTGCAGCCTTACATGGGTGTCGAATATATCGGCTGAAGGCCAGGATCTGCGAAAGCAAGTAATTGTTTCTTGTTCTGAAACAATTATGTTGTTATTAGAATAAGATTATGGTATACTAAATTTCAGCCTTTTGTTAGGTTGTATAAGACGGAGGGGTGTCCGAGCGGTTTAAGGAGCTGGTCTTGAAAACCAGTGACTTCGTAAGGGGTCCGTGGGTTCGAATCCCACCCCCTCCGCCATATTTCTTTGGCTCCGTAGCTCAGGTGGATAGAGCGGGGGTTTCCTAAACCCTGTCATTGCGGGGGTTCGAGTCCTCCCGGGGCCACCATTATCTATGAGGGAAAATATGCTTCACCAGGACTGGATGATATTGGCTTTACAGCAAGCCCGGATTGCTTTTGCCCAAGGCGAAGTGCCCATTGGAGCTGTTGTTGTTCATAAAGATAAGGCCATAGCCTTAGCCCATAATGAAAAAGAACAAAGACAGGATCCTACCGCCCATGCTGAGATCCTGGCCCTGCAGAGAGCAGCCCGGTATGTGGGCAGCTGGCGTTTGTCTGAGGCGACCTTATATGTGACCCTGGAACCTTGCCCCATGTGTGCCGGTGCCCTGATCCAGGCCCGTCTGCAAAAACTGATTTTTGGGGCCGCTGATTCTAAAGGCGGAGCCGTCGGCTCGGTGATGAATGTACTTGATGTCAACAAGTGGAATCACCGGGTGGAAGTAGTTGCCGGAATCCTGGAAGAAGAATGTGCTCAGATTCTAAAAGAATTTTTTGTTAGATTGCGCTGATTCATTCAGCGTATTTTTCACAGGGAGAGATGGCTGAGTTGGTCGAAGGCGCTCGACTCGAAATAATGTGAATCTGCCGAAAAAATAATACAAAAATAGTGTAATCTTGGAGAAGTAGCGAAGAGGCTGTAACGCGCCGCACTCGAAATGCGGTTGTCCGCAAGGGCACGTGGGTTCGAATCCCACCTTCTCCGCCATATTAATGTCATGATAGCAAGTGTTTCGCGTTTGGAGCGCTTGCTTTTATTTTTGAGGTTAATAAGCTGTGCTAAAGGTGAACCTGAATCGTCCGGTATACTATGGAAGCTTCATTTGGTAGTATTAAAGCAGGATTAGGCTTTCAGGAGTAATGCTCATGGAGCTTTATTACGCACTTGCAGAGTTCGCAGGTAAAGCCGTAGACAGGGGTTTGGTAAATACGTTGAATATATAATCAGCGAGTGGCTCAGTCTTCAATTGACTTTATCAGACACAGTGTGTACTCTAAGGATAGAAAGCTATGGAAATAATTCACTGATAATTTTACTTTCTAAGAAATCAAGTGGATGGAGGGGAATTATGGGAGAAATATTTGTAGCACTATTTTGGTCTGGCCCTATAGGTATTGGCTTTTTCCTAATGGGACTTGGTGTCCTTTTCTGGGGTATTGGACAAATGAAGGATAAAAAATAAAATGTTTTGGGGAGGTGGGTACAATGGCATTCATTATTAAAAATAGTGAAGATGTTATGAAATTTGCACTCCCGCTTTATGATTATCTTTATCAAAATGGTCATCTTGAAGAAGCAAAGTATTTGAATGAATTTGCTGACGCCTGTTTTACCGGGGAGGCACAAGCTCTGGAGGCCTACCGCAAGGCCTTTAGTGAAGTGCGTGAGAAAGTCCGGGACTTGCCGCCGGAATATAAGTCTGCTCTCGATGCCTCCTTGAGGATTTTATCGGCTATTTAAACAAACGCAGAAAACAGACTCACAGAAAATATAAGCAAAGGGATACCGGAGAGTACCCCTTTGCTTATAATGTTTTACACGATAATTATGCTGCTTATCATGATTAACACAGGCAGCTTAGGCATCAGGCAATATTTACCAATCAAGATCGGTGCCTAAATTTCCTTTTATACAGAGTACGACTTATACAGAATACGACAATTTATTCGTTACACAACCAAGGGTATAGGATTATAATTAGAAAATGATTACAATTGCTTATCCCATAGTATCTGGGTTACCGCAATTTACCTATATCTATCCCGGCACTGAGCCTATGGGGGGAGAAAGATATTATGGGATCAGAGAAAACATAGGAGAATATTCAGATATATAGCGGGACAGAGTTTCGTCAGGAAGAACCAAATAAAACAATTAGCCAGGCGCCAGGTTTAGTAAGAATGGGGGAATAAAATGGACGAGCAATTTAAAGCCTTAGAAACTGAAATTGAGCAGCTGAAAGAAAGGGTTGCCCTGCTGGAAAAGCAAGCCGCTGTTACCGCGGAGACGGTCTTGCCACCGCAGGCTGCGGCAGAATCTCCCAAACTAGAGCCAAGACCTTTGCCGCCAAGACTGGGAAAGCCTTCTCCTCTTAAAAAGAAGTCCTCTTCATTGCAAATGAGCGAAGAAAAACTGGCCGGAACCTGGTTTAATCGCTTGGGGATTTTGGCTATCATGCTGGCTGTCGTCTTTTTTCTCAAATGGTCTTTCGATAACGACCTGATTGGAGAATTAGGAAGAATTGTTATAGGAATTATATCTGGTCTGGGTTTGCTGGGGGCCGGAGAATATTTTCAACGGCGAAAATTTCATATCTACGGCCAGGGATTCAGCGGCGGCGGAATAGCGATTCTCTATTTTTCGATCTATGCTGCTTTTATCTTCTATGATCTGATTTCCCAGCCGGTTGCCTTTATAATGATGATTCTGATTACCCTGGCCGCTTCCTTGCTGGCGGTCCGCTATGATTCCAGGACCATCGGGATCATTGGTATAGTCGGCGGCTTTGCCACTCCGTTCTTATTGAGCAGCGGGCAAACCAATCATATAATTCTCTATACTTATGTCGCCATATTGGATGCCGGTGTTCTTCTGATAGCCTATTTTAAAAAATGGCCTCTCTTCAACTATCTGACCTTTTTCTTTACCTATATTACATATTTGGCTGGCTTGAGCTCAATTCAGACGCCGGATTATTGGCGGAGCTTTGACACTTTATCCTTTGCTTATCTGACTCTGTTTTTTCTGATTTATCTGGGTGTCTCTTTTACCAGGAATATTCGTTCCCGGGAGAGTTTTCTTTGGGCGGATATCAGCCTGATCCTGCTTAATGCCGCTGCTTATTTTGCCTTGTCCTATAATCTGCTAAATCCTCATATCAGGGAGTGGATCGGCTATTGGGCCGTCTTTCTGGGCCTTGTGTATTTGTTACTGGGATTATTTGTCTATAAGCGCTATGCCGGAACCAGGAAACTGAGTCTGACACTCCTGGCTATTGCTGCGGGTTTCATTACCATAGCAATTCCCTTGCAGCTGGACGAGTACTGGATTTCGATGGCCTGGGCAGTTGAAGCTGTCATTGTTTTTTATCTTAGTCTGAAACTCAATGCCGGTAAAATTCCTCTGGCTGGCTTAATTATCCTGGCAATCACTATATTTTCGTTATTCACACAGCCCTTTGCAATAAGCGGGAACGAAGCTTGGATCTTTTTGAATAAAGGGGCGGTTGCCTATCTGGCCGTGATCCTGGCTCTGGCTTTTATCTTATGGCTTTATTACCGTTACCGGGATCCCGGGACATCCTGGAATAACTCCCTGATGCTCGCTTTTCAGATTATCCTTAATCTGCTGATTGTAGTCTTCTTGACTTTGGAGATTGAGGCCTATTACGATTATCTCCGGAGCCTGCAGCAATTCAGGGAAGGATATCCGGCTCTGAATTCGCAAAATCTGGTCCTTTCTCTTGTTTGGGGTTTGCATGCTGCCTTGCTGGTTGTGCTGGGATTCTGGCGCCGTTTGAAAGGTATCCGTTTGTTTGGCCTGGCCTTTCTCTGTCTGGTGATCCTGAAGGTATTTTTCTTTGATTTATCGAATCTTACCACCCCGAACCGCATCATGTCTTTCGTAGGATTAGGCGTGATTCTGCTGGCGGTCTCCTGGCTCTATCACCGTTACAAAGACCTGATTATAGGAGGAAATGAAGATGAAAGCCAGTAAAACCGCTGATAGCATCACTATCATCACTGTAACTAAAAATATTATCAAATCGGCCGGGGTTTATTCATTCACCCTCATCGTTTGCTTGGCCATGCTTTGGCCTGCTTTATTACCGCTTCGGGCTTGGGGTGCAGTCAGTGATCTCCGCAGCCGGGCCAGGATTGAGCTGGGGACCGCATCTTCCGGCTACGTACTTCTGGATCTGCCGGATGAAGTGCTGAGCCAGACCCAGTCCGGCCTGACGGATCTGCGTATCTTCAGCGCTGAAGAAGAAATTCCCTATGCCCTTTTAACTGATGCGGACCTTACCCCGGCTCTGAAATATGAGCAGGCAGAGCTCTTGAATCGGGCCTTGGATAACCAGGATAATTTGGTTTTTGAACTGAAAATTCCGCAGGAAAAGTGGGTCGATCAGGTTGCTTTGATCAGTTCCAGCCAGAACTTTATCCGCCGGGTTATGGTTGAAGGCAGCCGGGATCAGCAGGCCTGGGTGACTCTGGCCGCCAACAGTACGATTTTTGATCTGTCAGAGGAAAAGAAAAGCAGGCATCTGGAAGTAAATCTGACGCCTACCAATTATGCTTATCTGCGGGTAACCGTTATAAATGAAGGCAAGGGTAGTTTTCAGCTTGAAGGTGCGCAGCTGAGCTATGTTAACCAAACAATCAGGGCCGCAGCTCTGAAGGAAAGACCCTATGAGCTTAGTCAGGATGCCAGCCGGGAGGGTATTCAGGAATTTACCTTTGATTTGTCTGCTCATTTTCCCAGCAGGGAACTGGAGATTTCCACAAATGCCCAAAATTTTAACAGGACAATAGAAGTTTACGCCAGCGCCGACAAAAAAGACTGGAATCTGTTAAGCTCCGGTGAAATCTACTCCTACCGGCTGGACAATCTGACTGCTCAGCAGCTTAAACTCAGATTCAATACAGAGTCGCGCTATCTCCGGCTGAAAATATTTAACCAGGATAATCCTCCTCTGGATATCGGGGAGATCAAGATTCGCGGAGTCAATCCGGCCTTGCTTTTTTCTGTCGATCCGGCCAAAGCTTATTACTTGTATTGGAACAGTAGTCAGATCAAAGCAGCAGTCTATGACGTGCAAAAGTTTAAGGAAAATCTGGATTACAATAAATTGCCCCAGGTAAACCTGGGTCCGGCTGAAGGAAATGAGGCTTTTCAGTTTAAAGACATCCGGCCCTGGACGGAAAGGAATTCCTGGCTCTTGCAGGTGATGCTGATTCTGGTTGTTGTTGTCCTGACAGGGGCTGTAATTCTAAGTATCCGCAAAATAACAGCAGATAGGCAAAACAAGAGCAGATAGGCAAAATAAGAGCCAAATACTTTTTAAATTAATATTGACAGAATATTCAGTTTATTGTATTATTAATTTACCTTCAGAAAAGGAAAGTCCTGAGTAAGGGGGTTGCCTCGTAAAGCCGGTCAGCAAAGGCTGATAATGACCTGCTGATGCTAAGTGTATAGTTCTGGCAGAGGGTAATGTGTAGTTCTCTGAGCAGCCGTGAGGCTGAAAGGTTCTGTCGGAATATGGAAATCCAGACGGATTGAAGTTAAACGGTCAGTAACTTGTGAATCAGAAATCCACTCCTCTCCAGGACGAAAGTTTAAATAAGCAGGAGTTAAAAGCTTGAGCACAAGTCTGTAGGCAGGCGATTTGATCGGGGGATTAAACCGCTGGCAGGCAGGGTGAGGCCGGTTGATCCCAAGGACGGTAGTAATATCGCCCACAAAGGATTTCGGGGTAATATTGGAAAGGAGGCAGTACTCTAATTGCAGTACACCTCAAGAGATGGGTAGTCTGATTCTGCTGAGGAATCAAAAAGCCTGCCCATTCTTATTTTGAGTTCTTGTTTCAGTGGTTGTTATTTAGTGCTGAAGCAAGAGCCCCCTTGATTTTAGCAGCTATCTTTCTTACGATCACTGATCAGATTTTCTAATGATCTGTCATAAGTTTTTTCGCCGGCTGCGGAAAAAAAGCAGCCGGGAACCTGACCTCTATCCCGATGATAAGCTACACACTCACAGCATTTGCCCCGCCGGGAACAGGGATAGGTACAGGTGCAGTTTGTTTTGTTGTCACAAGCCATGAAAAGACCTCCGTCAATAAAATAAAGACCGCAAACAAAAACCCTGTTTCATTTGCGGATTGGCATGGGATAAAGGGAGAAGGTGAACTCGCTTCGCTCGTCCTTGAGTGGAAGCTGATACTCTGCATACAACAATATTATACTACAGAGGAAGATTAATGCAAGAGAGGAAGATTAATGCCACTCGATATCACGCAGCGGTGTACCATTTCAGCTGCTTCTCTGTCTGGTCTGCATTTTAAGAGATATATCGGGACAGAGACGACAATTCTTTCGTAAATATCCATGGCCTTTCCCATAAGGCAATTGTCGTAATAGGGTAATAAGAATCTGGGTAATAAGTGCGCTGTTATTTCGCTTATTGTCAGCTTCCTTATCTCGTTCTTTGGATTTTGTTCAAGGACAACGATTGCGGCCAGAGGGGCTTTGGCGTTTAAATGTTTTTCGTGTGTTCCGCTCCAGGGTGTTCCATAAACAAGTATTTTGTTATTTTCAAGTTTTAAGGCTGGAGCATCGTCATTAATTACCCTGGCACCAAAATAAGTTTCCCACAGCTTGGTATGGGTGGATTTACCGGTTCCTGATGGTGCTGAAAAAACAAGACCGATTCCATTCCATTCAACAGCTGAGGCATGTATCAAGATGCCGTGATTTAAAGTAAGAAGATTCCGCAGCAGGATGTGCCCCAGGGCTTTTACAACAGCGTTTTCTATACCCAAAATACTCTTCAAATATTGCACAGAAATTCGGCTCCAATTATTGGTAATATCAAATCTGCAAATGATTTCATCTTGATTTTTCAGGCCGTAGATACAAGCAATGTAACTGTCTTCCTCTTTGTTGTTACGATATAATTTTGTATACTCATCAAATAATAGAGGCCCAGCCGGTTTCTCAATCCTGGAGCAGCCCTGGAAATATACTTCCGCATCTGAGTTTCCGGCAGATTCGGAGGCAAAGGGTTCAAAACCAGCAAAATTATCTGAAAAATCCGGAAAAAAATCTATTGTTAATCCGGCAATATTGTATCTCATTAATTCTTGCCTCCATATCAGTATGCATATTATGCACATATTAGCACATATTAAAAGTAGAGCTTGACATATAAGCCAAGCTCTCAAAAATTAGACTAACTAAAGTGCTCCTCTTAGGGAACATCCGGAGATTGGTGGCTCCAAAGACCTGCCGGATCACAAGGATTACCAGCACTGCCAACGGCGCCTCTTTCTGCACGACAATTGTTAGAATTAGCTGCAAATCTTTCTTCCGGCCTGAGCTCAAAAAGCTCAATTTCTGGTTTTACATAAATCTTTTTCATGCTAATCCCTCCTTCAAATAGGTTTTACCTCTGAATCAGGTTTTTAGACAGATTAAGGAAAATAATTGCGTCGGGAAAATCATGCAATTTCATTAAAATAATAGGGTTTTCTGTGTTTATTATACCATGAAATTAGCCATAGTTAAAGCAGTTAATTTTTAAAAGTAAATATTTCTCAATTTTGCCCATTCGCATAAATAAGAGGCTGGTCTGTCAAAATGGCCGGTTTCACTTTTCAGTCTGGCCGGACAAGTCCAGCAGACTTCTCTGACTGAACATTGGCTGCATTCACTGCATAAAGGTATAGCTGCGCACAAGGCCGTCAACTCTTTCCAGGCATTGGCGAATCCGGTCCTTAATGGTTCTGTGGCTGGTTCTGCCATAGTTCCGCAGGGAGTCATGGCGCCAAACCAGGTTACCCAAAATGCCGACCGGCCGGCATTGCATTTAAAAGGATAGTGGGGAGAGACAAGGTTGTTCCTTTGTTTGGTTTGATCAGCCAGAGCATTTGGCGGCAGATCATATTTTTCTTTCATTTTGCTGACAATCCGGGCAAAGGTCTGACTGGCTTTTATTTCATACTGGGTAATTTCCTGAGGGGATAAGCGCAGTGAGTCCTTTACTCCGGAAAGGACACCTCGTCGGGGCGAAATATATAAGACATACTGCAGAAGCAGATCCCTGTCTTCAGCAAGCTTGACTAATTGGTCATGATCGGCAGCATTATCGCTAATTACAGTTGTTCTTAATTTGAGGTTGATTCCTTGAGCTGCCAAGAGATCAATACCCCGCAGAGTCTGGCTAAAGCCATCAGGATCACCGCTTACTTTTTGATAAGTTTGCGCTGAAGCGCCATATATGGTTACTTCCATCGCTGCAGGGGGAAAACGTCCCAGCCATTGTGCAATCTCAGGAGTTATTAAAGTCGCATTGGTGTAAATTGTTATGCGCAAGCCCAGTTTCAGCATTTCCTCGTAGATTTCCTGGAAATCTGGCCGGATAAATACTTCGCCCCCTGTAAGCAGTAAGTATAACATCCCGGCTTTCTGGGCTTCCCGAGCAAGATTGATCCATTCAACCGCAGTTAGTTCCCGGGAAATAGCTGCCTGATCATTGGCGGCTCTGCAGACATAACACATTTTGCAACGGAGATTACAGCGAGCGGTAAGTTCAAACTGCCCGGAAATAGGAATATTATTTCTAACAGCATTATCAGATATTGTTTCTCTGAATTCTTTCCATGTCTTAGGTATCATTTAATTGCTCCCCTTTTCTGGATATTATCTTAACAACATCTTTGATTCTTATTTCAGATAATAGAATCAACTAAATAGAAATTTCCGCCATATCCGGATTTTTACTAATCATTTTTTGAGCTGAAATTCAAAATTAAGATGTAAGCAGCGATTATAGCGAGCTTTTTGGCAAATCAGATTGATTTGGAGCATAAATTATTATCATAAATTATTATTTGACTTTGTTGGCTTAATTAAAATTCTCGTTGTTGAATTGAAATCCTTTAATTTTAGTGAAATAATTTAACCCAGCAGATATACAAAGCAACATCCGTATTGGCTTTGTTTATTCATAACACTAGAGTTTTGCCTATTTTCGCTTCAGTATGGTATAATGTTCCGAGCAAGAAGAGAGTTTTAAGAAGGTATTTGAGAATTACTTTGGAGCACATTAAGGGAGGCGTTAATATGGCAAAACATATTCAAACCATCACTAAATCAAATTTGAGTGCAACGGTAAAAACCGGGGGTTGCGGCAAGTGCCAGACATCATGTCAGTCAGCCTGCAAAACTTCCTGCACAGTCGGCAATCAGGTGTGTGTAAAATAAAACGATGATATAACATAAAATGCAAGAACCCACCCTCTGGGGCTGGGTTCTATTTCTGTTTGCAATAAGAAAGAAGGATTACAGTGGTAAACTTGGAAAATTATCAGGTCAGCAAAAATGTACATGTTTTTTGCCAGAAAGATTTGAATATCGCTTTCGATGTTAACTCCGGATCCCTCCACCTGCTGGATGAGCTGACATATGATGTCATCAGGTCTATGGAGAAGCTCCAGTTGACCGGAGAAACCCTGACTTCGGAGAGTCTCTATCAAAGTATGCTTGCTGCCGGCGGGAGTGCAGAAAATATTTCGCCGACCCAAATCAGGGAGATTCTGCAGGAGATGGAGGAACTGCAGGCTGAGGGGATACTTTTTTCCCCGGAAGTTGCTGTACAGGTGCCACCCTATCCCCAGGAACCTCTGATTAAGGCTATCTGCCTTCATGTCGCCCATAACTGCAATTTGAGCTGCGAATATTGCTTTGCCGGAAAAGGCTCTTTCGGCGGACAGCGGATGCTGATGGATTTGGAAACAGGCAAAAGGGGAATTGATTTTCTCCTTCGGGCTTCAGGCAGCCGTCTTCAATGCGAGGTGGATTTCTTCGGGGGAGAGCCGCTGCTTAATTTTTCCCTTGTCCGGGAATTGGTTGCCTATGGCAAACAGGCGGCAGCCGGTAAAAACAAAACCATCAAATTTACCATAACAACAAACGTCCTTCTCCTGGATGAAGAGGTGCGCAGCTTCCTGAAAAGCGAGAATATCAGTGTGGTCCTCAGTCTGGACGGCAGACCGGAAGTCAATGACCGCATGCGCCGCTATCCTGACGGTCGGGGCAGCTATACGGATATTGTGACAGTTATACGGGATTTTATCGCTGAATTTCCAGAGGGCTCCCCCTATGCTGTCGGCCTGTACTATTATGTCCGCGGGACATACACGCATTTTAATCTGGACTTTGAGAAGGATGTTCTGCATCTGGCGGATTTGGGGATAAAGCAGATTTCCCTGGAACCTGTGGTTGCTTCACCAGATAAGCCTTATGCTCTGCGGGAGGAAGATTTAGCTGAAATCAAGGCCAGCTATGATCGCTTGGGCGAGCATGTCCTGGACCGGCGGAACAGGGGTCAGAAGTTTAACTTTTTCCATTTTAATGCGGCCCTTGATCATGGTCCCTGTAT
>DDXI01000151.1 GCA_002347475.1 Peptococcaceae bacterium UBA2264 | reverse complement strand
GGGAACTGTGTGGGAACTTACCAAGAAATCGGATGATGAAGAAAACAGAAAAGAAGTGATACGGGGCGCCGGTGAATGTCCGGCGGGGAGATTGGAGGCCATAGACAAAAGTGGAAAAACGCTGGAACCTGCATATGAACCATCCATTTCTATCATTCAGGATTATGAAAAAGGTGTAAGCGGAGGAATTTTTGTCAGAGGTAACATTCCACTGGAATCTGCGGAGGGATCTACCTATGAGGTAAGAAACCGCTATGTTCTTTGCCGTTGCGGTGAGTCTGCCAACAAACCATTTTGTGATGCAACACATGTCTCAATCAAGTACTCGGATAAGGATAAAGAATGATCCCGTCACCTATGGTGCAGCTGATAAATACTGCAGGAAATGGCCTTTGTTTGTATAATATAGTTGATTTGTACTATAATTGACTAAGGATCATCGCAGGAAAGGTCACAGACAATGACTACAAACAAGAAGATCAAGTTCAATTTTACAAAAAGAAATATACTCAAGATAATATTTTGGGTAATTATTCTGGCTGTGCTGGTTGGGTTAATATCTGTAATGGGTTTATTTGGTTATGCTGCAATAGGCATGCCGGCTTTTGATCCGGAAAGATTATATGGAGCCAATAATACCTTGCTTTATACTCAGGATGAAGAGGTATTAGCAACCCTGCATGCCGGGGAGAATCGTACTGATGTCAAACTGGCAACAGTTCCGGGGCAATTGGTGGAAGCCTTTATTGCTACTGAGGACAGGGACTTCTACCAGCACCACGGCATCAATATTCTGGGGATTGTCCGCGCTGCATATACAAATCTTAAATCTGGTGATTTGACTGCCCAGGGTGCCAGCACCATTACCCAACAATTGGTCAGAATTACTTATCTATCTGCCGACAAAAAGCTGGAGAGAAAGCTCCGGGAGATAATGATGGCTTTTCAACTGGAAAGAAACTATGCCAAAGACGAGATTTTGGTAATGTACCTGAATAAAGTCTACTTTGGAGCAGGAGCTTATGGCGTACAAGCTGCCGCCAAAACTTATTTTGGTAAGGATGTCAGTCAGCTAAGTCTGCCGGAAGCGGCCCTGATTGCCGGGCTGGTGCAGAGCCCCAACAACTATAACCCGTTTCTTAATCCGGATAAGGCCCTGGAACGCCGGAAACTTGTCCTGGAGAGCATGGTAAATGCAGGTTATCTTGATGAGGCTGCAGCCAAAGTGGCTGCCGAAACTCCTCTTCAATTAGTTAATACTCCGCCTGCGAACACCCAATATGGCTATTTCAAGGATGCAGTTATTGAAGAAGCTGTTCAGATCCTGGCAGGTATCCCCGGCTATGAAGATTCGGAAAATGCGGTCTATACTGCTGGTCTGAAAATCCATACCACTATTGATCTGACTTTGCAGGCTTACGCCGAAGAATATTGTCAAAATGCAGACAACTTTCCGCCAGGAAACATAGAAGGCCAAAAAGTCCAGGTGGCAATGGCTTTACTTGAACATGAAAGCGGGGAGGTTAAAGCTGTCATCGGGGGCAGGGAGTATCTGAAGCAACGCGGGTTAAACCGGGCTACCAGCCTCTACAGGCAGCCTGGTTCAGCCATTAAGCCTATTACTGTTTACACTCCAGCCCTGGAGAAAGGTATCTCACCCTCTACCAGTCTCAGGGATGCCCCGATATCCTATCCGGGGTCCAGCGGGACTTGGACGCCAAAGAACTTTGACAGCAGGTATCGCGGTTATATAAGTATGCGGACTGCTCTTAAGCATTCCGTAAACACTTATGCCGTCCAACTTTTGGACAAGGTTGGTGTCCGCACCGCTTTTGAGACCGGTCAGGCTATGGGTTTGAGCCTGGTGGACGGTCCGGATGAAAATGATCTCAATCTCGCTTCCCTGGCTCTGGGTGGGTTAACCAAGGGGGTAACACCTCTCCAAATGGCTGGCGCCTACTGCGCTTTTGGAAACACCGGAATGTATTACAAACCTCATTTCATTGATAAGATTATTGACAGCAAAGGGGTTACCATTTATAGATTCCCCCGTAAACCCCAGCGGGTGATGACGGAGGAAACTGCCGCTTTGATGAACGAAATGCTGCGGAATGTTGTCCTCTCCGGAACAGGAACTTCGGCGAAAGTGCCCAAAATCCCCACTGCCGGTAAAACCGGGACGACTGAAGACTTGACGGATATATGGTTTTGTGGGGTCACCCCCATCTATGCCTGTGCAGTCTGGATGGGCTATGATGACCAGCAAAATAAGATGGTCAATGTTGTCGGCGGCGGTTATCCGGCTGTAATGTTTAAGGATCTGATTAAAAATGCCCACCGGGATGACACAACCGATTATTACCAGTTTGCTGCAGACCTTTATAATAAATTCAATGAATATACCCAGAAGCAATACGGGCAGGGAGCCTGACAAGAAAGGCCAATCCTGGAAAAATATTAGTGTATCCAGTTTCAGTTTTTCGGCTAGTTCCCTGGCAGTAAGACATTGGTTTTTTCGCAGTTCTTTTACCTTTGTTTTAATATTTTTGATTTAAAAAACATGATACTCCCTCCTGCTGAAATTTTCGACACAGCAGCAGAGAACCCTTTTGTGTCAAACCGATATGAAAAGTAAGGAATATAGAGAGAATATTCAAACAATTCAGAAAACAATATATAATCTTATATATCAGCTGTTTTTGAGCTTTGACGGAAACTGATAAGTATAGTAAATTATAAACAAGCTCCAAGGAATTCCTAAGGCGGAAAACTCACAGAGCTGGAGACGGAAACGGAACATTACAACTGAACTTAAGATCGGTGAAGTAAGATTCACTATATCTGAAAAGGGTTCAAAGAAAAAAGTTTAGCGCAGGCTGATAACATGGAAGCCATGAAAAACAAGAGTCCGCAAGGACTCAAGTGAAGTAAGAGCGGAAATGAAGTTAAGCAGCGGTAGATGATGAGTAAATGGATACCTGGCAGCCGAAGGTCTTGGGAGAGGATTGCTAATGGGGAACAGTAGTTGAAGGTAATGATGGGGATCTGTTGAGAAAGGTTCGTTGGAGCCTTCTTTATTTTATATTAAAACAATTAACAGGAAGATTTATTTTAAGGTATTGCTAAATTGAAAAAAGGGGGGCAAACTTTATGGTTGTCAGTCCTTTCTATTCAATCAGTGAAACCGCTAAGATACTGAAGATTTCTGAAGAAAAGGTATCTGTATTATTAGTGTCAGGAAAGCTTAAGGGGCTTAAGCTTAATGGTATATGGAGGATTCCCAAATCCTCACTTCCGCAAAAAATGGGTAAAGAATCATATGAGAAATAAACCCTGAAATATTTACTTTGAAACGAAGGCCTCGGGAGGGGCCTTCGTCTTTTCTGGAAGATTTGACAATAAATTTTACATTTTAGCCTCACCAGCGAGTTCCCCTCAAAGCTTTAAATCGCACCAGGACCATGTTGTGAGTTATTATAAGTCATAATCAAATTATTAATCAAATGATATTAGGAGAATGGTAAAATGGCTGTAAATAGTGCTGGTATTCTATTATACAGGTTCAAGAATGAGAAACTTGAGGTAATGCTGGTTCATCCGGGAGGACCTTTTTGGACAAAAAAGGATAATGCTGCCTGGTCGATACCTAAAGGTTTATTTGAAGAAAATGAGAATCCTCTGGAGGCAGCAAAGAGAGAATTCAAAGAAGAGACAGGACTAGAAGTTCAAGGTGAATTAATTGAGTTAGGAAAGTTAAAACAACCGAGTAGAAAGATAGTACAGGCCTGGGCTTTAGAAAAAGATTTAGATGTATCGAAAATCAGTAGTAATACCTTTACGTTTGAATGGCCTAAGAACTCAGGAATTGTAAAAGAGTATTCTGAAATAGACAAAGCCGGATGGTTTGATATCGAGCAGGCAAAGACTAAAATTACAAAAGGACAACTCGGTTTTCTTGAAAAACTTGTGGATATTTTAGTGCAGTGAGGGTAATAATAAAATTATCAGACAAACAAAGGGGGCGGTAGTATGCAAGAAATCAAAAAGGATACGAATCAGTTCTATGTTGGGGAAGACCAGAAAAAACCTTTAGCGGTAATCTCATTTTACCCTGGCGATGAGAACAAGATTGTTATCGACCACACATTTGTTTGTGACGCCTTGAAGGGCCAGGGCGTAGGACAGCAGTTGGTGAAGCAGGTGGTGGAATACGCCCGCAAGGAAAACAAAAAAATATTTCCTGTTTGCACTTATGCCAAAAAAATCATGAAACAAGATGCAGACTGCCAAGACGTTTTATTAGAAAAGTTATTGTAAAAAATCCAGAGACTATGGCCAACGTGATGCCCAGGATATCATTCGGATTTTAATTGCTATGGCTGCGGGTTTGATGAAGATGAAGAAGAGGCTTACCGCGAATGACCAGTAAATATAACCGGCAGCAGGGCAGTGTTTCCCTTGAAGTAAGGTAAGAAAAAAGAGGGTTCTTTTATCAGTGGAGGATCACAGTTTCCTTTCCCAAGTAAATTGACTGGATTTGGCCTGAGAACAGAAATATTGCCTCAGATAAATCCGGAGACAGTCAGACTCCTGAGAGAGATCTATGGAATAAACATGCTGGAAAATCAGTACTCCAAATTGCTGCCGGATATTCCTCCGGTTGATATAGTAATTACGATGGGCTGTAATGTTGTTTGCCCGATTCTCCCCAGTAAGTATAGGGAAGACTGGGGACTGGATGACCCAACTGGAGAAAACGAGGAAAAATTCAGGGCTATAATAAAGCAAATCGAAAATAAGATCAGAGAACTTGCTGAAAAAATCCAGGCTGGAACAATCTGGAGCAATAAGGATTAGTCAGGAAGATTTCATGTCAGGGAATCAAATAATGAATAAATATGCCTGATAAACTCATTCATGTGTTCGTAGTGGGTGCCCTTCCAGTAGATGCGGCCGCAGCCAGGGCAAAGATAAAACTCATCACAATACTCCCGGACCATATCAGGCAGATTCTGGAACACCTCCTCTTTGGGCATGGAATTCAAAATCCTGTTACAGCGCAGACAGCGCTGAAAAGGCCGGAGTTGGGAATAAAGGCTGAAGCGTTGGAGCACCTCGCTCAGTTGGGTGGCTGGATTAGTTGCCCGAACCCAATAGCCATAAAGCACCTTGCTTCTCTTCAGAAGGCCCCGGTCGCGGGTGAGTAAAACCCGGTTCTCGTCTGCCGAAATTGCTGCCAGTTTATCATCACAGGCAGTATTGCTGTAATAGGAGTCGAAACCCATCATCCGCAGGTAAGAAGCCAGTTTACCCTAGTGAGTGTCCAGGGCAAAGCGAAATTCAGGCAGCGGGTAAGGTCGCACTTTAGTTAGGGCGGAGATATCAATGGTAT
The DNA here is from genome assembly GCA_002347475.1 of Peptococcaceae bacterium UBA2264. Classification (GTDB taxonomy): domain Bacteria; phylum Bacillota; class Desulfitobacteriia; order Desulfitobacteriales; family Desulfitobacteriaceae; genus UBA2264. The sequence continues at coordinate 20,441 of DDXI01000151.1, read as the reverse complement.
GAAAAAGCGAGTATACGCCGACCATTTCGCCGCCTTTTAAGCAATCGCAAAGCCAACAGATTCTCCGTTAACCAGGATGAGGTCCACTTCGGTGTGAGGCACTCCCAGCGATTCAATCAAATCCTTTACTGAAGGCTGCCCGGAGAAGAAATGAAAAAAATGCCTGCTGCCTCCTGGCCGGGGGAAGAAGGTCATTAAGTTCAGCGTAAAATCTTATCATAATCTTGTTCATGATCTCATCTTACCCCACTTAAATGACAACTGCCAACTTATATTCTTTTTGAGGGGAAGCCAATCCTCTGAAGTTATCGATTATACTGGATCATGGCTTAGAATTAACGATAATTTTATAATATAGATAGGGTTATATTATTTAACATACCCCATACAATAGGGCATATTTCGAATATGTGGAAAATGGATAGGTTGGGCTAAGGGAATTTGGTTTGCTCAAGGAGTCCAAATGTGCGATGGAAAGGTTACCGTACTCCGCTCTGAGGCTTTCGGCGGTATCTGCCGATGACATTCAGCAGAATGATTTGTTGCTGAAAAAGAGCCGCGAGGATTTACATGAGACTATACTGTTGATTCCCGGAAGCAGCGGAAACGAAAAAATGCTAAGGGATTTTCTCTATGTCTGTCTTTAAACCCTTGTTGATCATCTGTCTGTTGACGCTTATGGCAATTTACTTGCATATAAAAGATATGATCAAAGCGGGCCTGCCGTTTTATAATCCGCCCATATGGATCTTTGCGAGGGTGATAGTTATGAAAGTTCGAAAAGTCTTGCTCAGCTGCGGTATCCTTTCTTCGCCGCTTTGGATTAGCGGCGAGATACTTAATGTCTCTTTAGGGTGATAAACTTGATCGCCTTTTCAAATATGCCACAGGCAGAAATTTTGACTGAATACTTATGTTCAGCGGATGTTATAATATTTACAGACATTAATGGATTTTGAAAGTGCGGACTGTGTGAACCAGCCTGAGGAGAAACAGCAAATGAACAAGTTAAATAATAACAAAGAATACAACAAGAAAGTGAAGAAAAAACTGACAGTACGGGGAGTCTTGACGTTCTTGGTCGTACTGTCTATGGTAAGACAGTTTTTCTTGGGTAACTACGAGGGAATATTCACTGGTCTACTCTGTCTGATGCTTTTTGCAGTACCGATCATCATCGACAGGAAGTTGCACGTGGACATTCCCAAAACACTGGAATCAATAATTCTGCTTATGATATTCAGTGCTGAAATGCTTGGTGAAGTGGATGCGTTTTATGTAAAGATCAAAGGTTGGGATACAATTCTGCATACGACAAATGGTTTCCTGATGGCAGCAGTAGGCATTGCTCTTGTTGACATATTAAATCGAAGTGACAAATTTGCCATTAATCTGTCACCTTTCTTTGTAGCTTTTGTTGCATTCTGCTTCTCCATGACTGTGGGTGTGACCTGGGAGTTTTTTGAATTCTCAATGGATTTGCTTTTAAAAACAGATATGCAGAAAGACTGGGTAATCCCGGCTATCCATTCTGTAATGCTTGATCCGACTAACACAAACAGGGTCATTTCAATCCCGATTGAGACTCTTGAGGTTAATGGCATTGATCTGAAACTGGGCGGTTATCTGGATGTAGGTATCGTAGACACCATGAAGGACCTTCTGGTTAACCTGGTGGGTGCTGTGATATTTTCAATTATTGGCTATTTCTACGTAAAGGGCGGCGGTGAAGGAAGGTTCGTAAGCCGGTTCATACCCAGGTTGAGAACAAGGAAATAAGAGGGAAACTGCTGGGCAGCCTGGAGGGAAGAAATGAAATGGAATCTATGAACATTTTCTATACCTGGGATAGGAGAAAGTGGAGGGCTTGGCTGGCTGAGAACTTTGAGAAGGAAAAGGAGGTCTGGCTGGTCTTTCCGAAGAAGGAGTCAGGAGAAAAGAGTCTCTCCTATAATGATGCGGTGGAGGAAGCTCTTTGTTTTGGCTGGATTGACAGCATAGTGAAGAAGCTGGATGCCAGGCACCGTATTCAGCGTTTTTCTCCCAGAAGAAAGGGCAGCAGCTACTCCAGAGCAAATATCGAGAGGCTGATCTGGCTTAATGAACAGGGAATGCTGCATCCACTGGTGACGGCTTCTGTCCTGGATGCCATAAGCGAGCCCTATGTGTTTCCCGGTGATATTCTGAAGTCTATTCGCCGTGATAAACAGGCTTGGGAGCATTTCGAAAGTTTTCCGGCAGCCTATCAGCGTATCAGGATTGCCTATATAGATGGGGCCAGGAAGCGGCCGGAAGAGTTTAAACGGCGTCTGGAAAACTTCATCAGGAAAACCAGGGAAAACAAGATGCTGGGGTATGGAGGAATCAGCAAGTATTATATACATGATAAGGCGGAAGAGAAAAATCCTTGAGCTCATCTTATGGCCTTTATCTCATGGCCATCATCCTCCAGGATTGCTATCTTCCGCCTCCAGTTCTACTTTGAAGCTGATTTTGCGCAGGGTTTCCAGGTTATCGAATTTGATCAGATAGGCAGCACTGTTGTGGTCGATATCGGCTACTTCCCCGGCGCCCATAATCCTGTGCATGATCCGGTCACCCGGCTTGAAGGAGAGGGTGGAAGCTGCTGCTTCCAGCATTCTTTTGCTGCTGCCGATATGCCAGTTTGTTTCCGTGACGAGGCGCTCATCCAGTTCGTCTGTATAGACAAGCAGGCTTTTGTCCACATCAAAGATGAAGCGGGAGGGATAGCGGTACGAACCGTCCAGATTCCGTCCCTCCGCATCACTGAGGAAGAGGGCCTTTTCCGCCCGGGTGAAGGCCACGAAGGCCAACCGCCGTTCCTCCTCCATACCTTCCAGGGTGGCGGTCTTTTTCGAAGGGAAGACACCTTCCTCCAGGCCGCAGAGAAAAACATAAGGGAACTCCAGGCCTTTGGCTGTATGCACGGTCATCAGCTTGACTGCGTTCTTCCCGGAAACTGCGTCGGTGTTTGTGAGCAGGGCCACATGCGCCAGATAGTGTTCCAGCGTGCATTCCTCACCGCAGGAAGTCTCGTATTCGCAGACCGCCTGTTTCAGCTCTGCCAAATTGTCCAGCCGCTCCTGACTGCCCTCTGTCCGGAGCATCGCCTCATAACCGCTCTGGTCCAGGAGCGTACTTAAAAGTTCGGAGATGGGCAAATCCTGACAGCCGGCGGAAAAACGCTCTACCAGAGCAAGAAAGCGCTGAGCCTTGGTGCCTTTAAAAATTTCGTTATCTATTGTCCTCTGGAGCGCGCTGTAAAGGGAACATTGATTCTGCTCGGCATAGTTCTGCAGAAATTTCAGCCTGCGCTCGCCGATGTTACGTTTGGGCACATTGGCTACCCGCAGGAAGGACAAGTCGTCTTTATAAACAATCAGCCGCAGATAGGCGAGAGCGTCCTTGATCTCCATCCGGCCGAAAAACTGCACCCCGCTGTAGATCGTGTAGGGTATTTTTTCCTGCAGGAGCACCTCTTCCAGGGTGCGGGAGATATAATGGGCCCGGTACAGGATGGCGATCGCACTGAGCTGCACCTCCTGGCCGGCCAGCTCTTTGATTTGGCTTGCGATCCATTTGGCCTCAGCCTGTGCTGTTTTGGCATGGTGGTAAACAACCGGAGCCCCGTCCGGCAGGGAGGGGAGCAGGTCCTTTTTAAGGCGGTTTTTATTCTTTGCAATCAGGGAATTAGCCGCAGCCAGGATCTGCGGCGCAGAGCGGTAATTCTGCATCATCATAATCGTCTGCACCCGGGGAAACTCCTTCTCGAAATCCAGGAGATAACGTACACTGGCTCCCCGCCAGGTGTAGATCGTCTGATCCGGATCGCCCACAATAAAGAGGTTTTGGTGGTACTGGCACAAGACCTTCATCAGCCGGTACTGCAACTCGTCGATATCCTGATATTCATCGATCATGATGTATTCCAGCCGCTGCTGCCACTTCAACCTGATCTCTTCGCTGACGCTGAAGATATGGAGCACATATTTAATCAGATCGTTATAGTCGAGTCCGAAGCATTTCTTCTCCTGATAGAGATAGCCGTAGAAGATGATATCATCTGTTTCCAGCGCATCCAGATATTTCTGCTGCAGCTTGTCCAGGGGCAGGGCTATCATATCTGCGTAATACTCCGGTTCCCTGAAGATTTTGCGGATCTCGATCATATCGCGCGCTTTGGCGAAAGTCATGTGCCTCAGGGTCAGGCCGCGCTCTTCATAGATGATCTTCAGCATGGTATCTATATCAGCATTGTCCAGCACCAGAAAGCTCTTCGGATACTGCACAGCGTGGCTGTCCTCCTGCAGAACAGAGACACAGAAGCTGTGGAAGGTGCTGATATAGCCTGTGTCGTTGTCGCCGGTCAGCCGGCGGATACGCTTTTTCATCTCATTGGCGGATTTGTTGGTAAAGGTCACGCAGAGGATGTGGGACGGCATGATGCCGATCTCGTTGACCAGATAGGTGAAGCGGTGCGCCAGGGCCCGCGTTTTGCCGGACCCGGCTCCGGCAATCAGGCGGATGAAGCCTTCCGTAGCAGTCACAGCCTGACGCTGCTGCACGTTGAGTCCTTCTAATACATCGCTCAAGCTTAAGGTCACCACCTTACCGGTAATATTTTTCAATAAGCTGCTTTTCAAGCTGTCATTCGCTATCATCGGCGGGTCATTGTTTGAATATCTGTTTCTGCCCAGTCTTCAAATAGAATAGGTTCGTTCCAATTATTAAGCTCCAGAGATCTTATTTCTCTGAGTTTAACAAAACATATGTTCGCTGTAAAGAGGAATATTGCTGAACTAAATGATAAATGTAGTGATAAATGGTGCCGGGATTGCCTTTCCGGATAGTTATAACTGAATTTTAGATTTTATATACAAATATTCTTGCCTTATGCTATAATACAGAAGAATTGAAATCTGGAATGAGTGATTCTTTCCTGAGGGAAGGAATTGAAAAGGGAAGTCAGTGGAATCTGACGCGGTGCCCGCCACTGTAATAGGGAATCTGCTCACACTAAGTCACTGAGAAATGCTTGGGAAGACGTGAGTCGATGATGATCTTGAGCCAGGAGACCTGCTTATTCTAAAGTTGAACTACCTACGGGAATGTTAGGGGGTGTTTTCTTATGTATCTGGTATTTATATCAAATACTTGTTAGAAATTTTGAACCCTTCCGTGGCGAAGGGTTTTTTTATGTGCGAAACGGACATCTTTTTCAGATGGCTATGGGGGTTAACAAATGATTATACTCTTGGGAAAATCGGCAGCGGCACTTGAGATCAGTGAATATCTCAAAAACAGGGGGGTTGAATTTTCAAGGATAGAGACCTTAACAGAAACAACCTGTTTGCAGACCTCTTCTCTGATTCTTGATGTCAGCCATCCTTTCAGCAGCATCGGATTTGTTCCGCTAAGTCAAAGGTGTGAACAACAAGGCATTCCCTATCTCAGGCTGGAAAGACCAGAGACTTTAATCCCTGCCAGTCCTTTGATTTATCCGGTATATAATTGGGAGGAAGCTTTGCTCCGCCTGGAAGAACGCGTCGCTAAATTGTACCGGGAGAAAAGACGAACGATCACAATTTTCATTACTACCGGCAGCAATAAATTGGAAAGTATTGTGCACAGTTCCTTCGCCCGCTCTGCCCGTTTGGTGGTCCGGGTTCTTCCGGAAGAACATTTAATACGAAAATGCAGTGAGTTGGGTATTCGTCCCAAGGATATCATAGGTATGCAAGGTCCTTTTTCCAAAGGGATAAACAAAGCGTTATTTAAATTTTACAAAGCAGATCTTGTTTTGACTCGGGACAGTGGCCTTGAAGGTGGAACAGATACGAAAATGTCAGCGGCCTTGGAACTGGGGTTAGAAATTGTGCTTATTAAGAAAACCAGTAATAGCAGCGGTTGTACCGTGCATACGATTAAAGAATTACTTGACTGGGTAGACGCCCATGTCCAGCATATCTGAACCATTGTCCAGCAAATGATCTGAATCATTAATGAAGCGAGAAACAAAACTGAATACAAAGTATTTCAGGTACCAGGGTTTGAGGATCCTGGTTAAGAGGGAAGCAGGTGCAATTCCTGCATGGTCCCGCCGCTGTGATGGGGAAATGTTTCATGAAGGCCACTGGTTGATACCGGGAAGGTATGAAACATTGATGATCCAGAGTCAGAAGACCTGCCTGAAGATGATATCCCATTACTCTACGAGCGATAGAGGAGGTAGGAAAAGTTGCTGATTACTTGTAACTTGCCGTTTTTTTAGCCTCTTGACCAATCGGTTGAGAGGCCTTTTTCATGTCTGCCCGGCATATGGGCGCAGTTTCAGGGGTGTGAGTACGATGATTTTTCAGTTCATAATTTATTCGAGGGGTGGACAGATGTTAATTCTTGGTTTGGTGGCAGCTCTTTTCCTTTTAAGTATTAAAACAGGACTGGTTTTGGGTTCTTCCTGGTTGACCTTGCCTGGAATTTCCGGTTATGCAGGCTTGTTTGGCAGTTCGGTTGTTTTCCTGAGTTATCTTTTTAACGGGAAATATGAGTTGATCGGACAATTTATCGACAGATATACCTTTGCTTTTGCCTGTCTAAGCGGTTTGCTTTTCCTTTGCCTGGGATTAGAACATACTTCCGAAACAGAAACCCAGGAAAAAAAACAGAAGCTGAGTTATTGGCTGAGTTTTTTACCTTGTCCTTTTTGTGTCGGAGCGCTGGTCGTAACAGTTATTTATACAGCAGGCGGTCTAAAGCTGCCTTTGTTGTATGTTGCTGTATTTACTGGAATTTTGTTTGCTCTCGGCATAATTCTGATGAGCTGGATTTTACGCAAACTATTAAACCGCTTCAATTTCAGTATAGCCGGTTTCTTTCATCAGGGGTTATTGTTTTTAGGTGTGTTCACTTTGTTGTCGGCTTTCTTAATACCCAATATCGTGGCAACCATGCAGGATACTTTTGTCCCTGTTGTTTTATGTTCCCAAAGAGAATTTCTTTTCTCTGCCGGAGGATTCCTTGTTCTTTTTATGCTCGGGTTAGCTAAGGAAATACTGACCTGTTCCAATGTATATATGCGGAGGAGATGATTAGGAGATGGCTGCAGTTGGATCCCAGTATTTGAATCAGATTATGCACATTATTTCCCAAAGTTTGATGATACCCTGTTATGCTTTTTTGCTTTATTTCGTTGTAGTAGCCGTAATCGAAACAGGTTCCCTTATCGGGGAAATGTTCAGCAATAAAAAAATACGGCACTTTAAAACAAAAGAGTTTTTGAGCGGCTTACAAGTAACTCATAATGTGGAGCTTTATATTGCTAACAGCAGCTTGCCTGTTAAATTAAAAAAAGTTCTCAGTGAATTCTTGACCATGGCTTCGGCAGATGGAGTTTGTCAGCGCATAATTGCCCAGAATTTCTTGTCAGAGCAAGAGCATCTGGTTGCTAAAAGAACTGAAAAAACAGAGTTGATTTCCAAGATGGGTCCTTTACTGGGTTTAATGGGTACATTGATCCCTTTGGGGCCGGGTTTGGTGGGTCTGGGCAAAGGAGATTTTAATATGCTGGCCCAGTATCTGATTATTTCTTTTGATGCCACAATTTTAGGTGTTTTTGCCGGCAGTTTAACTTTCACTATCTCCAAAATACGCCGGTGCTGGTATGAACAATACCTGAACGATTTGGATGCAATTCTGGAAACGATTATTGAGGTGAGAGAAAATGTTACGCAAACGGGGAAGAAAACAGCAGTCGGAGGAAGACTTTAATCCCTTAAGCAGTTTGGCTAATTTAGCAGATGTGATGTTTGTTTTCAGTGTCGGTTTACTGGTGGCCTTGGTTTCGGTTTATAATGTCAGCCCCACCAGCGGCAGCAGCGGAAAGCCTAAACAGGCCCAAGTAGATGTCAAACAAGGAAAAGAAATGGAAAGCCTGCCACAGATAGATTCCAGTTCAGGCAGTGGTTTTCAGGAAATGGGCACTGTCTATAAAGATCCGGAAACAGGCAAGCTTATCATGATCCAGCCTGTTGGTGAGGATGATTAAGGATATGAGGAGAAGTGAGGTATGTTAAGAAGAAAAAGGAATGACCGCTGCAAAAAAATATTAGCCGGTCTGGTCTTATTGACTTTATTATTGAGTAGTTTAACACCGATATCAATCGCTGCAGAAGACAGCCTGGCCAGCAGTATTGCATTAGATCCTGCTCAGATGCAACTAAAGCCAGAAGATGCTGCTCAGATTACAACTATAGTTAGGGATCAATACGGTGAAGTAATGAACGGCCAGGCAATCAGCTGGAGCAGCAGTGCCCCGGAAGTGGCCGCAGTTGATGCAAGTGGATTAGTATCGGCAGTGGCTGTGGGGACTGCCAATATAACGGCAGTATGTAATGGCTTAGAGGCCAGCTGCGAAGTTATGGTCGAGGTGCCGGAGGTTACCAGGATAGAGTTAGACAACAGTACGCTTAAAATGGCGGTTGCAGCGAGTAAAACGTTACAGGCAACAGTTTATAACCAGTTCGATGAAATAATGACGGGACAGACGGTTACCTGGAGCAGTACTAATCAGATGGTAGCCTATGTGAGTGCTGCCGGGACAGTGACAGTTATGAGTGCCGGCACGGCTAAAGTTACCGCATCTTGTGACGGTAAAGAGGCCACCTGTGATGTGACGGTCGAAGTGGCAGAGGTCACCAGGATAGAGTTAGAAAATATGCAAATAACGGTTGCAGCGAGTAAAACGTTACAGGCAACTGTTTATGACCAGTTTGATGAAATAATGACGGAACAGGCCATCACCTGGAAAAGCAGTGATGAGAAAATTGCTACAGTGGACCAGAACGGGCTGGTAACAGCCGTTGCTGCAGGGTCAACGACAATAACGGCGGCCTGCTCCGGCCCGGAGGCCCAGTGCCAGGTTGAAGTGTTTAACGGTTACCCGACAAATCTGGTTGTCATTACTGAGACAAGCATAACATTGCCGCTTGTAGAGGCTTATCACAATCTGGTTGAAAAAAGAAATCCACCTTATCAGTTTGGACTAAAAATTTTTACCAGTGCAGATCTTGATTCCAATACGGATATAGTTCAGCAGGCTATCTGTAATTCAGATGCCTTGTTAATTCAAATGATGTCAGAATCCACGCTTAATACCTTTCACGCCATTTTCAGCAATTGCTGGGATACAGTATGGAAAGACGGGAAAGTACCGGCAATTTTTACCGATGGCTGTTCTGATATTTTTGCCGCAAATATAGTTAAGGATTTACCTTTTGGAGCAAATACAAATCAAGAAGATCTCGCCTTGCTGAGCAGTTATATCGAAAACAGCGGTGCTGATAACTGTGAACGTTTATTATTATTATTAGCTACCAAATACGGAGAAGGGGATGTGACGACAACTGAGGATTTAACTCCTATTGGCGGCAGGGGTACTTTTGTTTACCATCCGGATGCAGCAGGCAGCGGTACCTTTTCAACTCCGGAAGATTATTATGACTGGTATACAAACCGGCCGGAGTATAACCCCACGGCACCTTGGGTAGGTATTATGGATTATGATTCAAATTATATCAATGGTGATCATGATATGATGACAGAAGTGTTAAAATCACTGGAGAAAAAGGGGACTAATGTTGTATTAATCTATGCACCATACAATATAAAATTTGAGTCTGTGCACAGTTACTTTTACCGGGATCTAAATGAAGATGGTCAGCTGGAACCGGCAATTGACACTTTTGTCTGCCCTATGGGCTTTCAGTTCGACTCTAATACCCAAAAAACAATAGATTTATTTAAGGAATTGAATGTACCTGTTTTAGCTCCAATTTATACCAGGGATTTGGAAAAGTGGCAGGATGATCCGGCAGGTACTTCCAATGACGTTTATTGGAATGTAGCTATGCCGGAGCTGGATGGCCGAATTGAACCGGTGCTCATGGGAGGAACAACGACCCTGGGAACTGATGAATTGACCGGGGCAATAATTACAAAAAACGTTGCCATACCTGACAGGATTGAACGGGTGGCCGGCAGGGCGGCCAACTGGGCTGAGCTGCACAAAATGGAGAATAAGGATAAAAAAGTAGCGATTCTCTACTATAATACTGATAGTGGTAAGGATGATCTGGGCTGTACGACTTTAAACGTGCCCAGGAGTCTGACAGAAGTCTTCAATGCTCTGAAAAACAGCCAGTATAACATAGATCCGGATGGGGCCTTAAGTACTGACGGGCAGATCAGCGAAGAAAAAGTATTTGAAGCCATGTTTAATAAGGGCCGCAACATCGGCGGCTGGGCTCCCGGTGAACTGGCAGAATTTGTTGCTCAGGATGGGATCATCAAAATAAGTCTGGACGAATATCTGGGCTGGTATAATCAACTTTCTGGCAAACTGCGGGCAGCGGTGGAAAAAGAATGGGGCCCTGCTCCCGGCGGAGTCATGGTAGAGGATGGTCAAATAATTATCCCTGGTATTATCAGCGGCAATATTTTCCTTGGACCGCAGCCGATGCGGGGTTGGGGTGAGGATGCAGCTAAAATTGCCCATTCCCCGGATCTGCCTCCCAACCACCAATATCTGGCTTTCTATTTCTGGCTGCAACATGATTTCCAGGCTGATGCTGTCGTGCACTTCGGCTGTCATGGGACACAGGAGTGGCTGCCAGGTAAATCTGTTGGTTTATCAGGTGACGATTGGTCAGATATCGTGCTGGGAGATATGCCTGATATCTATCCTTATGTTGTAAACAATCCTGGGGAGGGAACACAGGCAAAACGCCGGGGTTATGCGGTCTTGATTGATTATCTGACAGCAGCCCTTGCTAATACTGAGCTCTATGGTAACCTCCTTGAACTGCACAATTTGGCTCATCAGTACGAATTTGCGGCTGATCCGGCCAACAACCAGCCGGCAGCAGATGCGGAGAAATTAAAGGAAAAAATTATTAAGCTTATAGAACTGGAGGAACTGGATCAAAAACTGGGGATTAATTTGGCTGAGATGTCTTTTGAGGATGTTCTGAATGCTGCTCATGATTATCTTCATGCCATGGAGGAAGATGTGACCCCTATGGGTTTGCATACCTTTGGAGTGGCGCCACAGGGAGACGCGTTTGACAAAATGGTTCAGGCCATAATAAATTATGATCCGGCAGTCCGCAGTGCTCTGGAAGAAGAGATTAAAACAAATTTACAAAATACTACCCAGGAAATAGACATGTTCCTGCTGGCTCTTGATGCCGGATACATTCCTCCCGGTATTGGCCGTGATCCTATCCGCGATCCGGAGGCTATGCCGACAGGCAAAAATATTGTCTCGTTTGACCCGCGCAAAACTCCGGATAAAATTTCCTGGGAAATCGGGAAAAAATGTGCTGATGATTTACTGGCTTCGTATTATGCAGAACATGGCTCTTACCCCGAATCTGTAGGAGTTGTCTTATGGGCCATTGAAACCATGCGGGACGGCGGCCAGGGAATTGCCATGGCAATGAGGTTGCTGGGTATTGAACCAGTATGGGATGCAACCGGTAAGGTTAAATCTTATAATATAACCCCAATAGAAGATTTAGGGCGCCCCAGAATTGATGTTGTAATTGCCGCTTCCAGTCTTTTCAGGGATACTTTTTCTAATGTAATGACCCTGCTGGATAAGGCCATTCGGGAATTAGCTGAAAACACAACTGATAGTGAGCAGGATAATTTTATCAAAAAGCATTATGAGACTTTGGTAAACGAATATCTGGAGCAGGGAGTTGAGGCAGATGAAGCAGAATTTCTGGCTGCCTCCCGAGTATTCAGTGCTATGCCAGGTACCCAGGGAAATGGCTTGTCCGATAAAATGGCTGCAACCGATAGCTGGGATCAAAGAGCAGACCTGATAGAAACATACCTGAACCGCGCCAGCTATATTTACGGCACAGATAAAGACGGAGAAGCTGTATATGGTTTGGCAGCTAAAGATACTTTTGTGGATGTCCTGAAAAATGTTGAGGCCACAATACATGTCATCGATTCCACTTACGGGGCTCTGGATAATGATGATATAGCCGGGGATTTGGGCGGTCTGACGCTGGCGGCTGAATATGCCTCAGGTCAGGAGGTCAATGCCTATATTGCCAATACCAGAATGGGCTTAAACGGGGCCAGAGTGCAGACTATCCGGGAGTTTGTAGCCCAGGAACTGGACAGCCGACTCTTAAATCCTCTGTATGTGGAGGCAATGCTTAAAGAAGGCTATGCCGGTTCAGCTACCTTAGCCGACTATATTGGCAATACCTTCTTTGTGGCCGCTTCCCTGGATGCTGTCAGTGATCAGGATTGGCATAATCTGGCTGCAACCTATATCTTTAATGATGTTGTCCGCTCCCAACTGGATCCCTATTGCTTGCAATCCATGATAGGCTGGGCAATGGAGGCAGCCCGGAAAGATATATGGCAAGCCTCAGCGGAAGATCTGACCATATTAAGCGATGTCTATATTCAAACGATGGTTGATTACGGCGTTGTTTGCTGTCACCATACCTGCAAGAATATTGTTATGAATGAATGGCTGGCTCAATTTTCCACTCTGGACGACAGTCTGCGGGAAAAATTCCAGGTAACATTGGCGGCAGCAACCCAGAAAGATGTCAATATTCCTCCGCTGGAAAAGTCCCTGCCGGCTGATTCAGAGGAAAGCCAATCCTCATCAGATACTGAGAATACCTCTCCCAGGCCGGAGACCGAGCTCAATGATCAAATAGATCTGAGTCCATCTGAAGAAAGCCAGCAGCCGGCTATACAGGAAGTTGTCCAGGAAACGGCAGTTGCAAGCCGAGGAGCCGGAACAGAAAACTCGACTCCCCAGGCGCTGCCGGCAGTACCAACAGTCGCAGCAGGTAATTTTCCTGACTATTCTGTACCCGACTACTCAGCAGAGGAGACTGAGGCGCAGGAACAAGATACAACTGCTGAACAAGGAGGAAAAACTCAAAAAGGTAAAGCCTATGAGCTTAGCGAAGAAGGAAAACAGAAAAAAGCCAGTGGTGTCAGTATCTGGGCTCTCGGTGGTGTAGCTGGAGTAATGGCGGCTGTTGGATTTGGTATTTGGAAAGGCAAAAAAGCTTAAGCTGGAGCAATTAAATCATTATAACCTTGTTATTTAAAAGTAAATACAAAGTTTTTAAAGCACTAGGTTCTTGGGACCTTGTCTTATGAGGAAAACAGGTGCAAATCCTGATTCTTATACTTCCTTTCTTTTATCCGGCTACTGAAGGCATTATCGATAAATGTCCAGGTAACCGGATTTTTTTGATAGCCAGGTTCCTTAATAAAGAATACAGGGAGATGGAGGCAGTAATAAGGAAAATCGGCAGGAAAAAACAGCAGACAAGGAGAATGTGCCAAATATATTGAGAACTGAAAAAGAACTATTCCAAAAAGAACTATTTCTGTTACAAGGCTGCCTGTAAAATGGGTGTATAAAAAGGTTAAGAAATCGTTTTAGTAAATCCTTATGAAGTGGAATCATTGAGGAAAATGGCACTCATACCAACTCAAGCAGCCTTTAGCAGGTATGTGTTATATGGAGGGTTTATTTTATGTGGGGTAATGATCAGGAGAAGAAAGACTTTGGGATGCTATATCAGTTGTTCTATGGCAGCCAGGAAGAGCGCAATTACGCCAAGGGAATCAAGGTTGTCAAGAGGCTGGCCGGTAACGGATACGTGCCGGCCATATGTCAGCTTGGCATTGCTTTTTTCGATCATCTTGGCGTACGGAGAAATTATAATGAAGCCTTCCGGCTGTATCTGGCAGCCGCAGAAGAAGCTTACCCATCGGCAGAATGTGGAGTTGGAAATTTTTATGCTATGGCATATCCTAAGCATAATGCCTGTGCAAATGATCCTGAAAAGGCAGTGCTTTGGTGGCTGCGGGCTGCTGATCATGGCAATGCCCCTGCCCAATGCAATCTGGCAGGCTATTTTTTGCAGGGAACAGGTGTAAAGCAAGACCCGCTTGAAGCCTGTGTCTGGGCTTCTCTGGCAGTTCACTGCTCGACCATTCGCTTCCGCTCGGCGGAGGTTTTCAGAGATCAGGCGGCCGGCCTGATAGATGAAAATACCAGGCCAAGAGCAGAACAGCGAATCAGGGAGCTTAAGGAATGCCTTCCTCTTGCCTGGTCAGATCACAATGCCTATTGGAAAAAACTCTATGCAGAGGCAAACAATGCATAAGGTTTGCTTTGTGAGAGAAAAAACATTAAGTTGCAGGAAACACGGGAAGAAAGCCTGTCGATAAGCGAAAATGTAACTTGGTCACCACACCTTATCGTTACAGCATTTCTACTCCTTATGCCTGGAAAGATAATTTATGTCCTTTTTCCAGCTGCTGAATCTGCTGTTCGCCCTTTTCTGCCAATTCTTTGAACTGATTGATAGTCTCCCTCATCCGGGGCAGGGCTTCCTGCTTATAGGTGCTGATAGAATCCAGGGCCGCCATGACATCGGCAAAAGCAGTCTTCAGCGTCTCAACGGAGATATTGGCCTCCATAGCTTGTTTCTGGATTTCCAGGCCCTGGTTTTTCAGCATCTGCGAGGTGCTGTTGATGATATTGTTCGTGGTCTCATTGAGCATCTGGATTTTCTTGAGGACAATCTTCTGATTGTAGAGGGCACTGGCCACCATCACCGAGATTTTTAAAGCGGAGATCGTCACGGTTTTGGCTCTCTCCACACCGCGCATCAGTTCCTTGTTGTTTCTGATGACGACCTCGGTGGCCATGACGCCCTGCTGATTGACGACTATCATCTGCTGCATATCCATGACCCGCTGCCGCAGGGGGAAGAGGACTTCCTCGGTGACAAACTTGATTTTTTCCGGGTCCTGATTGCCGGCTTTGGCCGCTGCTACCTGTTTACCGATGGCCTCATCCAGCAGGATGCCCAACTGGATCTCCTTATTCAGCTTCAGGGTCAAATCCCGCAGGGACTGCTGCTCCAGTTCAAGGGTGGTGTTGTCGTTTTTCAGGGTTGCCTTGCCCTTGTCCAGGGAGACCAGGATATCGGCAATTGCCGAATCTGCTTTCTGATACCTGTCGAAGTAGGCCCGGACCGGGTTAAAGATTTTCCCCAGGATTCCGCTCTTGCTGAAATCGACCAGACTGGGATCAAGGTCTTTGATTTCCCGGTTCAGTTCCATCAGCCCCCGGGCAACAACGCCGCCTTCATCGCCGCTTTTGGAGAGGCTGCCTACTGTAACCTGCAGCAGGGAGTTTTTACCGGCGGAGTTTTTCATTGAACCGGCACCGAAGGATTCGATAGAGTGCAGGATATCTTTTTTCCGGGCGAATTCGTTCAGATCCAGGGCCATAATTTCGGCGGCATTGCTTTCGGCGGCAGCCTGCAGCTGGGTCACTTCTTCTGGGATCGGTTTGACCTGTTCCAGAACCTCGTTCTTAATGGCCGTTTCATTCGGTACTTCCATCGTAAAAGCCATATTCTTAACAACCTTCCGTTATATAAATTCTTTCTTTATTTTCATATTGGTATTACATTTTGTATTTACATTTGGGCATTGAAGAGATTGCTGAGTTTATAGACGACATCATCGGTATCCGCGTTGATACTGGCCGCTTCGTTGATGCTGGAGATACTTTGCAGGGCCGTAATATCCGCGTTATAACCAATGGTGTAAATGGGGATTTCAAAGGCCTGCACTATTTCTTTGATATCATTCAGAGAGTGGCCTTTGTTGGTGATCCCGTCACTCAGGACGAAAATCATAGGTTTGAGATCCGGGGCAGCGGCCATCTGCTGCTCAATCATCTGCATGGCGACTGCAATGCCATCAAAGGTAGCCGTGTTTCCTCCGGCCTGCAGGTCAAATACCGCCCCGGCGAAGAAGGACCTTTGGTTCAGGTCGAACTTGGCTACGGGCAGATCAATGTGTACATTATCGGAATAAGAGACCAGGCCGACCAGATTTTCCTTGCCGATATAATTCTGGCCCTGGAGCAGGGATTGTTTCAGCTTATTGAGCGGTTCGCCGCTCATACTGCCGGAGACATCGGCAATGAAGACGGCACAGATATTTTTGCCGGCATTTTTTTTCTCTTTCCAGAGTTTTTGGGCTTGCGTAATAACAGCGCCGCTGACAGCTCCAGCCTCGGAGCGGTATTCATTAAGGCCGATAAAGCCATATTTGGCAGCCAATTGCTGATATTTTTCCTGTTGGGTGAATTCCACAAATTTGTTGAGGATCTTTGTTTTATCCGCCGGCAAATCGCCGATGGCATACATGGGGCTGTCGTGCCGGACACCAAAGGGGGTAAATTCATAGGCCTTGATATCCGGGGTATTGACATAAGTCTGATATTCCAGGACAAAGCCGTCCAGAACGCCGGATTTGGCTGATTCCCTCATTTGCAGGGTGGTGTAGGCGACCACTGGGACATTGGTCTGGAAGGCCTCAAAGCCTGCTACGGCCTTGTCGCTTAAGAGGTTGCTGCTGTCAAAGGTATACAAGGCTGAGATCAGGAAGTTCAGGCCGGTGGAACTGGCAAAGGGGTTGGTGTAGCCCATAGCCAGTTCATTCTGGGCCACGGCCTCGGTGATCGTCTGGATATTAATGGCTCCGTATTTCTGTACCAGTTCGTTTTTCTTGGCTTTGGAGAGCAGGATGCCGGCGACATTGCCGGCCAGTCTCTTGTGCACCAATTGGGCCTTAATTCCTTGGGCAGTGATCATTTCTCCCCAGAGCTCATTGGAGGGAGTGAAGGCATCAGGCCGATATTTCCCGGAAGTAATATAATCAGTCGCCATCCCGGAGGCTATGCCGCGCAGCCTTACCGATACCTGTTTTCCATCGATGGTAATTGCCGAGTTATTGAAATCCCTGGCTACTTCGGTTAACCAGCCATCAGTGCCGCTGCCTGCTTTTTCCGTGGAAGAGAATATTTCAATATAAGTGGGTGAACTGTTTTCTACCTGGGCCGGGTATTTGGAAATCTCCGGCAGCGAGGCTTTCAGATCTGCGGCCTGCAGGTCTATCTGGCCTTTCTGGTGGGTCACTGTATTGACGCTGATCTTTTCGATGATCGTTGTCAGGGCCTTGGCTGCTTTTTCCGTACTGATCTGGCTTTCGCTTTTGCCGATATCGCTGGTCAGGGAGATCCCCAGGTAGACCAGGATAGACACTATTAAGGCAGCTCCGATTACCCCGAATATTACTTTAGTGGAAATCTTCTTCGGCATGCATATATGCCCCTTTCTTTAATTTTTATAAAATTTGGCCTGTTTGATCAGCTGGTCTATTTCAACCATGCCATCCATCTGTTCCAGCTGACCGCTCTCAATACTGTTCAAACCCGATATCTCCAGCAGCAATTTATCCAGTTTCAGCAGAATCTGCTCGTTATCTTCGGACGCTGCTTTGACAAAGGTGATATATTCGTTATAAACTTTATACTTATCCTCCAGAAACTGCCTGGAAAATGTCCCGGTTTCGTGTTTTTTGCGGATAAAATTATAGTCGTCTTCGTCGAAAGCATTCAATTTATTGAGGACACTCCGGATGTTTAAATAGAAGATTTTTTCCACTTCGGCAATGACTCCGTCGAATTTCTGGTAGCTGATTTCTGATGCCGTGAAGATCTGCAGCAGGATATCCCTGATGGTCCTGTTCTTTTTGGTGATGCGCTCAATCTGGTCCAGCAAGAGGCTGACAGTCTTTTCGAATGTTTTCTTGCTCCGGTGCGTGTTCAGGGCTTCGATATAATCCTCAGTGGTTTTGATTTCATTGGTCTGGATCACCTTGCCTGGTTCGGAGAGGAGTTTATAATTGCCGTAGATCAGGCCGGCAGCGCTTAAAAAAATCAGCATACTGCCGAAGGCTGTCTCCAGGGCACTGTCTCCGCCCAGCTCCAGCCCGATCAGCCCCGGGGAGAACAAAACGATATTTGTAACCGCAAGGCCCAGATTCAGGGCTAACAGTTTAATAATTTTTTTTCTGTCCATTTCTTCAACCCTCAGTATTTTCTCAATTTATATGGATATCCATGCAAATTCTATCTTACCACACTCAGGCTCGTTTTTAGTAATGACATAGCCGTTGTGTTGTCATAACCATCATTTTTTACGGATCTGAGATGATTTTTACCTCTGCAAAGATCTTCTCTCTATTTCATCAATTCCGGCCTTGTCAGGATGATTAACCAGAATATCTGGATTGGGCAACAAGCATACACCATCAACCCTTGAGATAGTGAGATACTTGAGATATCAGATACGAGAGCATTATAATCATAATATCAGACTAAATTAAAGTGATGGGGAGTAGAGTTTTTGTTTGATGAATTAACAAATATTAATAGTAAACCAAAGCCTTTTGAGTTTTATACAGCTGAAGATCTCTGGACCAATGAACATACATCAAAAAAAATGCTGGAGTTTCTTCTTGGCGATGCAAGCGATGTTTCATCAAGAAGCAGTGATTTTATTGATCGATCCATCTCCTGGATTGTGGATCAGTTTAATCTGAACCCGAGTTCCAGCTTAATAGATTTTGGTTGTGGACCAGGGCTTTATACTAATAAATTTGCTGAAAAAGGAATAAATGTTATTGGAGTAGATTTTTCAAAGAGCTCCCTTGATTATGCCTGGCAAATTGCCTTAAATAAAAACTTGAATGTTGAGTATATTCTTGAAAACTATTTAGAGTTTAAAACTAAGCTGCAATTCGATCTTGTTACAATGATAATGTGTGATTTCTCTGCTTTGAGTCCAACTCAAAGAAAAGTTATGCTGGGAAAATACAGAAATCTTTTGAAACCGAATGGTAAAATTCTGCTTGACATATATTCCCTGAATTTTTGTAATGCAAAATAAGAAATGGCCACATATGAATTTAATTTCATGGGTAACTTTTGGTCACCAGAGGATTATTATTGCTTTATCAATATAATTAAATATGAAGATATGAAAGTTTTACTGGAAAAGCATACAATCGTAGAAAAAAAACAAACACGTATTGTGTATAACTGGCTGCAGTGTTTCAGTCTGGAATCCCTGAAAAGAGAATTTGAAGAGAATGATCTTGTTATCGAAGAAATCTATGCGGATGTTTCCGGTCAAAGTTATAAACCTGAGTCTTTCGAATTTGCAGTTGTTGCAAGGGCAAAATGAATATAGACAATCAACGAGGCACAGATCGTGGCTGATTAAACGACATCACTTAAAAAAGCAAGTATAAGCAGACTATGTCTGAGGACAAAGGCCGCTTTATCGAAGAACTTCCTGGTAAAGCAATTTTTCTGCCGAGTGCTTCAAAATTTCCTGGTTATCTGCGTCCTGCGATAACCAGGCTTCATGCATGTCCTTGGCGAGAATAACTGGCATACGATCGTGAATGAAGGCAATATCAGGTGCAGCCGGGCGGGTCAGGATAACGAATAAGGGTACTGAGACATCCTTTTCAAACCGGTAAAGTCCCGCCATGTAGAGCGTATTCTGCAGCCCGATGGCATATCTCTGCTTTTTGGGGCCCCTCTTTTCCCACTCGAAGAAACAGCTTGCCGGTACCAGACAACGATGCTCCATGAAAGGTTTGCGAAACATCGGTTTTACAGGCACTGTTTCCACCCGGGCGTTAATAACCTGTCCCTTGCCGTCAAAACGGGAAAAGCCCCATTTCATCAGCAGCGGTGACGCTGAGGTGAGTACGGGCACAATATAGGTAGGAAAAATTTCGCCGGTTTTCATGGCAGCCAATTCCAGCGTATTCTTATAGCGTTCCTTGACCTCTTCAATGATCTTGATTAATTCCGATCCCTCTTGGCCCAAGTCAATAAAATAGCGTCCGCACACCTAAGGTCACTCCTTTCACCTGTGTCACAATCCCCGGTCCTTGCTGTTTCCAATTGTTGGTTCACCGATATCGAGCATTACTTTTCACAGTACTCCGCTCTCTTGCTATCAAACAGCCTTTTTCTTACCATTATAACTGAATAATAATACAGAGTCCTCCTGAAAAATTGTGTATTACCTGCATCTTAAAGCCGCAGATTTGAGACAAAGGCAGGGAGCTGCTGCGGCAAATAAGAACGCTCTCGCTCTGGTGTCCGTCCCTGCTGCACTTGAGGGGAGTTTATCAAACCGGGTTTGCCACGAGAAGTGCTAAGAGAACGCGGAAAATGTTATAATGAAATTTACAGCACTCAAAATACAACCGGGGCTGTTATTAAGTGACCATATTTTGAATTTTTTTGGAATAAATACTGGCACACAGAATTAGAAATATGCTAAAATCAAATACATGTCTAACGCTGCTCCAGGAGATTCTTGTGGACCGGCAGGAAAAGGGGGAGCCCTCGCAGATGTTAATATACAAAAAATCAAATATGAGATCTGTAATAATAGCCTTATTTATACTTTTTT
>DDXI01000194.1 GCA_002347475.1 Peptococcaceae bacterium UBA2264 | reverse complement strand
TTGGCTAGCAAGCCCTAAATAGGTATGATAATGAGGACTCAGATAAAGAATTCCCAGCAAGAAGCCCTGGGCTGTGCCCAAAGCCCAGCTGAAAGCAGCACTTGATAAGAGACTGTTGATAATTACTGCAGCCAGGGCACACAAGCCTGTTTTTTTGGTCCCATAGCCGATAATCATACCCAGGGCTGTGATAGTAAGCGTAAAGAGCAGGAAGACCAAAAAGATATTCTGAGCCTTTCCCTGAAGCAGGTCTCCCCAGAGAAAATAGATATAGGCTATCAACAGGCAGCTGCTCAGGCAGAGGGTTAAAAAGGTGGCCGTATATTGCCCGCCGACAAAAGCATAGCGCTTGATGGGGGCAATATCTGCTCGCAGCCGGATGTTCTTTTGGCGGCTGCTGATGACAGCAAAACTGCCCAGCAAAAGCCCGTAAGAAAGCATCTCCAACAAGCCCAGAAAGGGGAATTTATCAGATTCTTTCAGTACTTTGCCCGGGGGAGAAAGGGCCATAGGCAGGATCCCGGCGGAAACAGCCCCGGAAGCGTTGTTGGCCGCCGCTAGACCAGTTGGAGAAAAGTTAACCATACTACCGAAGCCGGCAGCCAGCAGTTGAATTAGGGAGCTGTTTTTGTTGCTGTAGATCTCGGCCACTGTTTTTCCTTGCTCACTGAGGCCTGGCGCAGAATTATCTTTAAGGCAGATGAAGGCATCGATCTCTCCTTTTTGCACCAAGTTGTTCCCGGCAGCAAAAGAGTCTGTCTTCTGCACCTCAAAGGCAGTCAGGATTTCCGGGCTCTGCAGATATTGCTCAAACTGCCAGGCAACAGCCGTACTGCCGGCATTGAAATAAGCCAGCCTGATCTTTGTGGTTTTCAGATCCGGATTGATATTTGCTGTGACATAACAAGCATAGGAGATAGAAAACCAGGGGCAGGAAAATCAGCAGGACTAATAGTTTCCAATTCCGCAAGTTGCGCAGGATTGTATAATAAGCTATATGCCAGGCCTTCAAGGATAACACCCCCTCAATCTCAATTCCTCAATCACTTAATCTTATAATTCCTCGATTCCTCAATTCCTTAACTTGCGGCCGGTCAAAGTCAGAAACACAGTATCCAGGCTGGGTTTCAGCACGTTAAAGGATATGATCTCACTGTTCTCGCTAAGAACCTCAATGATTTCTTTGATATTTCTGCTATTTTTAGCAGAGACCACTGTCAGGATATTTCTGTCCAGTGTCACTTTTTTTACGCCGGCAAGTTTCCCGATGCTCTCCAGCGGGGCGGAATGGGGGGCTGTGAACTCTACAGTGACCCGCTCTTCATGGGTTACCAGGTCCTTAAGTTCTTCTTTGCTTCCCTGGGCAATGATCCGTCCCTGATCCACAATAATTATGCGGCTGCAGACCTCCTCGATATCCTCCATGTAATGGGAGATATAAATGAGCGTGGAACCTTGTCTATTCAATTGCCGGACAGCCTGAAGGATATGGTTTCTGGCCTGGGGATCGATCCCCACCGTAGGCTCATCCATGATGATCAGCTTGGGATGATGGACCAGGGCGCAGGCGATGTTCAGTCTTCTTTTCATCCCGTTGGAGAACTTTTTGGGATACTGTTTCTTCTTCTCCAGCAGGCCGCAAAACTCCAGAGCTTCCTTGGCCCTTTCTTTCAGGAAAGATCCTCTCAGGCCATAGAGCTTGCCGAAATAGCAGAGATTTTCATAGGCTGTAAGATCCTCAAAGATAGCAATATCCTGCGGCACCACACCCAGATCTTTCTTGATCTCCAGCTCACCTGTCCTTAAATTTTTACCGAAAATAACAATTTCCCCGCGTTCTGCTCTGGTTAAGCCCAGCATGACGTTAACAATAGTCGTCTTACCGGCCCCGTTAGGACCTAACAGGCCCAGAATTTCGCCTTCCCTGATGGAAAAACTGACATCATCCACTGCCAGCACCTCTTTATAGCGTTTCATCAGGTTTTTAACTTCAATTATCATGGGATCACTCTCCTTCAGACCTCACAATCAGCTCATCTTACGGCTTTAGCATAAAGCAAAAACGAAGGCGGCGGTAGTGAACAGAAGCATAAACGGACATGACAATTGTCATGTTATGGCGAATGTCAAGAAAAAAAGCACTCCCAAAAGAGTGCCGTGGCTGTATGCTATCACATCTTGAGCCAGTTCAGTAATCACAAGCCTATACATTGGATTTAGCTCGTAGACTTTTTATTGATACGTCTGAATCCAGTACTATTCCTTTCGCAATCTGGGCTTCCGCAGCTGCTAATTTATTATAAATATCGAGCATATACAGTTTTTCCTCGTACATTTTCATACTCATGATGACCATATCCCCATAACTATTTTTGGTAATATAGATGGGCTCAGTTGCTTCCTGGCACATTTGAGAGATTTCGCTTGTATTTTTTAAATCTTTAATTGGAATGATTCTCGGCATAATGATCAGCTCCCTTATGGTATTATTATGCCATTATTATAATATAATTATTCTCGAAATATGATTCTTAATTTATTCATATTAACAGGTTTATCCTTTTAAGAAAATGAAAATTTCTCAATTTCTTCGGCTATCGCATCAATTACCTGCAGGTTCCAGATCCCGAATCTTTAAATTAACATCCAGATCGCCTTGCCTGATATCGATTTCCATAACACCTGCCGTCACAAATAAGGCCAGGAATTTCCTCTCTGCTTGATCCGCTTGAAAAAGGAAACTCTGAGGATTGATCCGGCAAAACCTGTCCTTATCCTCCTCATCAAGTTTACACTGGGAATATTTATTCAGATAATCATTATCTGTGTTGATCAACAAGGATTGGATTACCATCCGGATCCTCGATAATGAAACTGCCAGGTCCTTTTGTTGCTAAATCAACTTCAGCTATGAAGTCTAGCCCCTTTTCCCGAAGTTCCTCTTGCAGCACACGCACATCCTTAAACGGATTTATTTCTTTAGCGTTGCTGTTCCAGCCGGGATTAAAGGTTAACATGTTTTTATCAAACATGCCTTGAAAAAGGCCAATGATACAATCATCATTTTTCATGATTAGCCAGTTTTGCTCAACTTTTCCGCCAAAAACAGTGAAGCCAAGTTTTTCATAAAATGTTTGAGAAGCTTTGATGTCTTTAACAGTTAAACTGACAGAAAATGCTCCTATGCTCATGCTGATTCTCCCTTCTCGAATAAAGTACTGATTTACAGTGTTAGCATAGAATTTGCCAATTTCTCAGCGAATACTTTACCTAGATAACCAGACTGATCGCGCTGCCATTGACGTCTTTTTGCACCACAATCTTCTTATCGATGCGCTCGCGCAGCTCGCCCACATGGGAAATTATCCCGACCAGCCGGTTGCCGCCGGTTAAGGAAGCAAGAACGGCAATAGCCTGGTCCAGTGATTCAGCATCCAGGGCCCCGAAGCCTTCATCCACGAATAAGCTGTCGAGCTGAATACCCCCGGCAAAGCGCTGAATCATATCGGATAACCCCAGAGCCATAGCCAAAGACGCTTTAAATGATTCCCCGCCGGAAAGGGTTTTCACACTGCGGCTCTTCCCGGTGTAATTATCGATGACATCCAGTTCTAAACCGGTTTGACTTCTCAGGCTGCCTGCTTCCGTTTTGCGGATCAGCTCAAAGCGGCCCGCGGTCATGAAAGAAAACCTCTTGTTGGCTTCGGCAATAATTTGGTTAAAGTAGGCGGCCTGGACATACTGCTCAAAGGCCAGCTTCTGTTTGCCGCTCAAATCACCGTTGGCCGTATCGGAGAGATTACGCAGACAGAGATATTTTTGTTCCGTGGCCTGCATTTCTTTTTGCCGGGCTGCGATCATCTCCCGAATCTTGTTATTGGTTTCCAGCCTGCTGTAAATAGCCCGCTGCTTTTCGCCGGCAGCCTTCTTTTCCTGCTCCAGGGCCAGCTGCCTTTCCTGATAGGCCGCAATGTCGGCTAGAGCCGTCCCTCTGGTCTCTTCCGTCAGAGAGGCCAGATTTTCCTTAAGCGTCCGGACCTGATCAGCATAGTTCTCCACGTCGGCTTTCAGCTCTTTTATCTGCTCTTCCGGCAGCAGGAGCTTTACATATTGCCCTTTGTCGGCAAAACCTCTTTCCTGCAAAACAGCCGCCAGTTTTTCCTCTGCCGCTTGCGTCTCCCTTTGGGCTATGGCCAGCCGGCCGGCCAGCTCGGCCGATACCGCCTGGGCATCGGCTATCTTTTTCGCACACTCGCTGACTCCTTTTTCGGCCACCTCTAAAGCTGCCTTCATCCCGGCCAATTGCTGGCGCCGGCGCCCGAGATCCGCTTCGGCTTCTGCTCTGCTCTTAAAGACGAGTTTGTCCGCGATGGTGGTGATTTTGGCTATAACAATGTTCTGGGCGAGCAGTAATTCTCCGGCTTCCTTTTCCAGGGCCGTAATTTCCTGGGCCAGTTGCTCCAGGGTCTTGGCGTGTTCCGCCAGCTGGCTCTCCCAGGCTTTCTTGCGCTTGATCTGCTCCTCCAGGCGGGTTAGCTGCTGCCGGCACTCCTGTAAATCAGCCCCGGCCTTTGCTCTGGCCGCTGCCAGATGGGCCGGGATCCCGGCCAGGTCCGTACTCCCCAGAAGCGGCCCAGCCGCTTGCCGCACGGTCTCTTCCCCGGTTTCTACCCGGACCTTGAGCTGGCCTGCCGTCAGACTGCAGCGCTGCGTTCTTTCGCGGGCAGCTTCAGCATTTTTTTTGGCCTCCTGCAGTTCTTTTTCCGTGGGAGCCTCAGCCGTTATTAACGCCAGGCAAGGGTGAGCGGTGGAACCGCACACCGGACAAGGCTCTCCCTCCGCCAGTTGAGCCGCCATCAGGCCGGCCTGCTCATTGAGGAAGGATCGTTCCAGCCTGACGTATGCCGCCGCCAAACTTTGGCCCGCCTCCTGGGCGCTCAAATAGGCGGCCTGGGCCGCCTCCAGTTTTTCTCTTTCCCCGGCCAGGGCTGCCAAGTTTTGCTTCAGCAGCTGCAGCTGCTGGGAGAGATTACCGGCAGCTTCCTCCTGTTTCTTGGCTCGCTCTGCGGCCACCTCGACATCCTGCAAGGCGGCCAGTTCTTCCTTAAACTGCCTTGCCGCTGTTTCCAGCTTGGCTTGCCCGGACCTTTTCAGCTCCAGGGCAGCAGCCTTTTTCCCCAGCTGCTCGCCGGCTGCCTGGGCTTCCTGCTGCAGGGTTTCCAATTCGGCGTAAGCTGCCAGGGCATTTTGGGCCGTAGTTATGGCCGCCGCCAGGGCTTCCCGCTGCGGCTCCTGAGCCTTTGCGCTTTGGCAGACCTGCTCCAGCTTTGCCAGTTCGGGCCTTTGGACCAGCAGAATGGCCTCCTGGGCCGCGATGCCGCCGGCCAGATCAGCGGCTGCCTTTTGGGCCCGGGCCACTTCATCGGCGGCCGGCTTGACATGGTAGAGGGCTTTTTCCGCGGCGGCCAGCCTGCGGCGCCGGGCCTCGAAATCTTCCTGACGTTCTTCCAGCCCGCGCAGGCGTTCCCGCATCTGGGCCAGCTTTTCCAGCCGGGCATTGTTCTCCCGGGCCAGGGCGATCTCGGTGCTCAGCCTGGTAATCTCTTCCTGCAGCTTGTTTCCGGCTGCTTCGGCGGCTGCCTCGGCCTCCCTGTCTTCGGCGATCAGTCTGCCCAGACAAGTCCTGAATTTCTCCAGGGTATGTATATTGTTGGCTTGCCGGAACCCGGCCAGTTCTCTGTAAAGGACATGTTCTTCAGCACATACTGCCTCCCGGGCATACTGCAGGATGCTTTTGGCCTGATCTTCGTATTGACCTTTGAGGCTGTTGGCCTGACTCTTGAGCTCGCTCTGGAATTGCTGATAAATACTGGTATTGAAGATTTTACGGAAAATTCGGCCCCTTTCCTCGGTGCTGGCCAGCAAGAGCCTTAAAAAGTCTCCCTGGGCGATCATAGCGATCTGGGAAAACTGGTTCCTGTCGAGACCGATCAGTTCCTTGACAGCCTCGGTCACCAGAGAACTGCCGCTCTTGACCTGCCCGTCCGGCATTGTCAGAGTAGCATTGGCGTTCTCGGCGGTGGTTCCGGACCCGCTTTTTTTGGCCCGCTCATATTTAGGGTTGCGCACTACCTTATACAATTTCCCGCGGTACAGGAACTCCAGCTCCACAAAAGTTTTCATATCCGGGGCGGCAAAGTCACTGCGCAGCATGGAACTCTCCCTGTTGGCGCCGCTGGCCTCCCCGTAGAGGGCAAAATTAATGGCATCGAAGATCGTTGTCTTGCCGGCACCCGTATCCCCGGTAATCAGATACAGGCCTCTTTCCCCCAGGTCGGCGAGAGGAACTTCCACCCTGCCCGCATAAGGTCCGAAGGCGCACATGGTCAGCCTGACCGGTTTCATGGTTAATCCCCTCCCATCTTTTCCAGCAGTTCCCTGACAATGGTTGTCCTGGCCGCGTCCATTTCCGTATGGTTCTGAAGTTTATAAAACTCCTGGAAGAGCTCCAGGGGTGATTTCTGAGTTGTCTCACCTGCGGCAGTCCCGGCTGTGATGGCTTTAGTCCTTTTGTTGTCATAATCCAGACGCATGACATTGGGATAAACAGTATGCACCTTGCCGATGGCATCCATAATATCCTCTTCATCGGTCAGGGTGACATGCAGATAGTCCTCCGTATTGGTGCCCGCATAGTTCTCCGGCCGCAGCAGCTCCCGGAGAGGTCCCTTGATTTCGCGCATCTCCCGGAGAGGTACCAGGGGCTGAGCAGTAATCTGCACCTCGCCCTTGGGGCCCAGTTCCACCACTGTCATTGTTTTGCTGTGCCGGGCTTCGGAAAAGGAGTATTTCAGAGGCGAACCCACATAGCGGACAGTATCCCGGCCGATAGCCTGCGGGCCGTGCAGGTGCCCCAGGGCCACATAGTCAAAGCCAGCGAAGAGGGAGACATCGATGTTGTCCAGGCCGCCCACCGAAATGCTCTCGGACTCGCATCTTTCCGGCTCCAGCCCGGCACTGGTGATAAACTGATGCGCCACCAGCACATTGCGGGCGGAAGGATCAATCCGGGAGTTGGCGAGGACAATCCTGACGGTATCCTCATAACTCTCAATCTCTGCTTCCGGATAAAAGCGGCGTACCTGGGCCGGTTTGAGAAAGGGCAGCAGGTAGACATTCAGGCAGCCGTTCTCATCCTCCAAGACGATGGGGGCTATTGTCCCAGCGAAAACCTGGGCCATATGGATCCGCTGACCGGCCATGATCCGCGCCCCAAAGGCCAAGCGTTCCGGGGAGTCATGATTACCACTGATCACAAAACAAGGCAGCAGGCGCCGGGCAATAGCAGTCAAAAAATCATCCAGAACTTCCACCGCCTCCGCCGTGGGCAGCGCTTTATCATAAACATCACCGGCAATAAGTATGCCGTCTGGTTTCAGGTCATCCAAAATCTGCAGTATCTGGCTCAAAATAAATTTTTGATCGGCCAGCATACTGAATTCGTTTACCCGTTTGCCAATATGCAGGTCGGCCAAATGGATCAATTTCATATTTGATCACCCCCATTACAATTATAGTGCTATTATCTATGATATCTCAAGGGTTTGCCAGGTCTGCCTAGCTGTTGCCGCGATATTAGGGACATACAGCATGTATGATAAAAGAAAACGGCCTTGTTGCAGTGTTATCTAAACAATTATATGGATCATACTTCATAATCTGTTGTTAATACTTCCTGTAAGACTTCATAAAACAGAGAGCACCTGCCGAAGCAGATGCTTTCTTATGCTCATTTTGTGTATACGGCCAAAGCGTTATGCAAAAACTCTGCTGTACCTGCACCCAAAACATTATCGTAATACGCTTTGAATCGCTCATCAGCAACATACATTTCTCCCATTCCCATATGAGCTTGTTTGGAATAGGTTCCCTCCTTCCAAAACATACATAGCCATTGACGGTGTAAGTCACAAGCCTTTTGAGCATCCTCGCAGGTTGGATCCCCGTTTTGCATCGCTTTTTTCAAAAACTCCAATATCTTTATTGATAACTCTTCCTGTTTTCGCCATTGTTCGGCAGTCATTCCTGCGACCTTGGTATTGGAAGCCATGACAGCTTCATCACCGTACTTTTCCCGGATTTCTTTACCATATTTTTGCTCGTTCTCAGCAAGGAGTTTTTTCTTAAAACCTTCAAACTTTTCGCTGTCGGACATAATAATTTTTCCTTTCAGTGAGCTTATAGTTTTGCTGACATTTTGTATCAGCATTTCAATTTGCTCTTTTCGTTGCCTGAGTGCGGTCAAATGGCTTTCAAGTGCTTTTGCCTCATTAAATCCGGGTGCAGCAAATATCTCTTTTATCTCGTCAAGGCTGATCCCCAGTTCACGATAAAAAAGTATCTGCTGCAGAACATCAACCTGCACCTGCCCATAAATACGGTATCCGTTACTGCTTATTCTATCGGGCTGGAGTAAGCCGATCTCATCATAATACCGTAAGGTGCGCGTACTGATCCCAGCTAATTTGGCAAGCTTGTTAACTGTATATTCCATTTTTATCACCCATATATTATATAAACTATTACGCAACGTTAATGTCAAGGAAAACTCCGCAGCTTTTTTATTGACTTCTATTTTTTATATAGCTGAATATGCCGATTTGGGGAGTCAGTTCAGTTTTCTTCAGCTTTAGAGTTATTTATTATACGCATATTCAGATTATTTAAGGCGGACTCCAGTCCACTGTTCAAAGTTGCCATAGTCTTAATTCTTCCCAGATCTACGCCAATAGTTACCAGGGTTTGCGCAACAACAGGACTGATTCCTGTCAGGATGCATTCTGCTCCCAGCAGGCGAGCGGCATCAAATGTGCGCATTAACCTGGAAGCCACAGCAGTATCTACAATCGGGAGACCTGTGATATCTATAACTACCTGGGAAGACTGGGTTTTAATAATTTCATTCAGAAGGTTTTCCATAATTTGTTTGGCCCGGGCACTGTCTATTTTCCCAATCAAGGGGAGAGCCAGGATTTCGTCCCAAAGCTGAATAACAGGTGTGGAAAGTTCGGCAATTGCTTTAGCCTGCTCTTCCAGCTGTGCCTCGTTCCTTTTACGCTCCGTAATATCAAAGGCAAATACCGCAACTTTTCTGCTGTCCAGCCCCCCAAGTTTAAAGGCATACAGATCATAGCAACGTTTTCCTATTGCTACTTCAACTCTACGCACCGGTTCCCCGGTTAAAGCCACTTTACCGTAGATTTCAAACAAACGCTGTTCCGTTTTGGGAGCCAGCTGAGTTATTAATTTTCCTTCTGCATCATGCAGCTTGGTATATTCTTCATGAGTAGGATTTGATTCCAGGTAAAGCCAATCAATGGGCTGACCTTCTGAATCAAAAATCATTTCGATAATACAAAATGATTCGTCCAGTGAATTTAATATTGTCCGATACTTTTCTTCATTCTCCCGCAAGACATTCTCGGCCTTCTTCAGCCTCTCAATCTCAGCCTTTAAGAAAGAAATATCTTCGATGTTATTTTTAGTCATTCCTTACTACTCCTTCTTCTCTGCTTAGCAACCCTATTATAATATTCTTCGTGATTAGCTGCATTCCTCCAACTTATCAGGTAAAGAAAACTGCTGATATGGATTTGCAACAGCCAAATCATTTCTGGCAATTCTGTTATGGCTCTATCACATCAATATATAAAATTCCAAAATAATATAATAACAGCAGAACATAGTTATTAAATCACAGAAAACTCTAAAAATATCTTCTGCGGCAATTTAATAACCGAACCGGAACTAATGCGTATAATCCAAAATAGTCACATTATCTCCTAATTTTTTAATAATAGCTTCTTTCATTTCTTTTGCATGCGGGCAGGTAAATCCAATGGGATTCCCCCTTGTAATACAAGAACACAAAACTATTGTATCAGCGCCTCTTATAACCATTTCGGCTGCTCTTGTTACTGCTTTTTTGCCGGGACATCCGCCACATGTATTGAAACCAATAATTTCAATTTCTCCTTCTACTCCTTCGAACACACATTTCTTTTCTTTCACCACTTTAAATTCTGTTGTACCAGGACACATATCCTCAGTTTGCAGGCATCTGATAAATCCAACCTTCATAATAAACCTCCTCGTCTAACAGTGTTTGTTAACTTGAGACTAAAAATGAGCCTCCAAGAGCTATCCTATCTTTCCTGTTTCCGCCAAAATGTTGAACAGTCTGCCTTATCCAAAATATTAAACTCGATTATTTTCTCAAGTAATGAGAAATCAACCGGACCAGCCCACTGGATACGTATCAACCCCTTGCTGTGCTCATAGCCGGCCTCTCCTCGCAATAGTTCTCATACATAACTGTATCCTCAAGCGGTTTTCTCTCGCTTTTATGGCGCTCAGGACTCAAAAAGCCCTCGGCCGGATAACCTAAGATAAGTAATGCAGTTGGCTCGATGTATTCGGGTATGTTAAATTCTTTTCTAATAATTTGGGGATCAAACAATCCCACCATTATACTTCCAATATTCAACTCCCTTGCAGCCAGCATTATGTGGTCACAAATAATACCCATATCCAAATCACCTGAACATTTTTCGTCAAAGGGCCGTATTAAAGGATTCCTTTTATCCTGACATACAATCAGAATACATTGAGAACCGAAAGTTTGATATGCTTTTTGAACCCTAAGAATATTATCCGGCTGTTGAACCACAATAATACGCTGTGGCTGCTTATTGCAAGCGGTTGGGGCCACCCGTCCGGCAGATAAAATCCGGTCAAGATCATCTGTGACTATTTTTTTATCTGTAAATCCTCGTGTCGTACAGCGTTGCTTGGCTAATTCCAAAAAATCCATTTTAATAGCCCTCCAGGTGCTAAATGTAAAAAATGAAAAATTTTCTCCCAGGGATGTTTGAATACCGTATTCTTTAGCAATAATAAAACCAAAACGATGATAATAATTAGGTTACCAATCTTGATCTTATATTACAAGAAAAACACAAAAAATACCTCAGATTTTTTAGCCACACCAGGGACGCCGTAAGAGGCATTATCCTAAATACCGGCATTCTGTTCAGCAAGAGTGGGTTATAAGCAACGCTGAATCAGCCGGCGTTTTGAGAATGTGAATCTGGTCACCTCCTTTTTGGGACAAAAGACATATCTCTTTTAAGAAAATTATAGCTTACAATATAAAAGGCTTCTATATGAGTTTTGTTAAATATTTAGAGTTTATACAAAATTAATAGATTTTAGGAGGTCTGAATATGACAGATACAAACGTTCCCGAAACCAATTTTCCCGATATGCCGCTTCCCCCGGAACCCCCCGGCCGAAACAAAAAAGTCTTGTTTACCGGTCTTCTCGTCTTCTTTCTGCTCGCCGGGGCCACCAGTACTTACGGCTATTTCTCCCGGGATTGGTTCAAAAGTGCCCGACAAGTGTATCTCGAGACAGAGGCCAGGAATTGCCAGGACCTGCTGGACTTCCTGGACAGCAGCTTCCAGGCCCTGGAAGCAGATTATCAGCCCTATCTGGATGAATCCGTACATAGCACCCATAATATCACGGCCAATATCTCCGGCGGGACCTCCCAGGCCGATCCTCAGACCCAATATATCCTGGGGATTCTCCAGAGCAGCAAGATCACTCTGGATTTCAACCAGGATCCCGGGACCAGGCAGGCAACGGCCAAAATTGACCTCTCTGTCAATGGCGCCTCCCCACTTACCCTCCAGGCCTTCCAGGATAAGGAGAGGGCCGGTTTGGCTTTCCCAGCCTTCAGCCCCAAATTTTTAGTCGCCAATTACGCCGATGAGGAAAGTATCAGGCAGAACCTGGGGATCGAGAGTATGCCGCGCCGGATGACCACCTCAGCCGATTGGCTCAAGGCCCTCAAGACTTCCAAAGCCGAACTAGCCCCGCTATATGAGAAATACGCCCAAATTTACAGCGCTGCCATCCAAAAGGAACAGGTCAAAGCGGTCAGCGGCAAGATAATAGAGGGAGACGTCCAGGTCAAAGGTAAAATCTATACCATCTCTTTTGACGAAACCCAGGCCCGGGACTTGTTAAACGCCCTTGCCGAGCAGCTGGCGACCGATGAGCAGCTGGCCGATTTGCTGTACACCAAATACACAAATATCCTCGACCTTTATGAGACTGCCGGGGTAAAAGCGAACAAAGTGCAGAGCAGAGAGGACATCAGCCAGGCGCTGCGGGATTGGGCCGCCGAACTCCGGACCACCGCCGGGGAGGCAAAACCTTTGACCCTGGTCATAAGCATCGACAAGAACAAAAAGATTGTGGAGCGGACCCTGGCGGAAACCGGGAGCAATAATACCCTGAAGATCGCGAACTGGAATACCGGGAAGCAGGCTCACTATGCCCTGGATTTCCAAAACGATTCTGCCGACAGCGAGACAACCTTCCAGCTGGCCTGCACCATAAAACAGCAGGATGAGAAGCAGCAGACAGGGACCCTGGCTTTAAAGGCTAAGGAAACAGGAACTGAGCCGGTCGCTTTTTCCCTGGATACTGATTTTACAGTAACACAGGATGCCAACAGGACAAGTCAAACTGCCAACTTCACCCTCAGCGCCAATGACAGCCAGGGCGACAATCAATTCCGGGGGACCATTACCAATAACGAAAAGATCCTCAACGAGGGCAAGAAGCGCCTCTTCAATACGGATGTGAAAATCAACCTTGATTCCCCGGCTGCCGGCCTGCAGGGCTCGGTCCTGACTCTGAACACCAACGGAGAATACGAATTCGGCAAACCGGTCACCCTGCCACAGCTTGATGCCGGCAACAGCCTCGATTTAGGCAAGGCTGCCCGGTCAGACCTGGACGCCTATATCGTGCAATTACAGCAGGGAGTGGGCAACTATTATATCCAGAGCAATCTTTCTTTGACGCAGATGTTCTGCCCCGTCTTTACCTGTGGTACCCAACCTTAAATTCAAACGGGTAGCGCTCGTCCAAATATGGCGAAAAAACAAAGAGCTGCTGGATGCAGAGTCCAGGAGCTCTTTGTGCTGCTTTTTCAGCTAAAAGTGTTTTAGTAATGTAACCATATATTTCATCCAAATTCTCTTCTGCCTTTGAATAAAAGTTCCAAAACTATCATTACGCTTAGATGAATGCGCTACAGCAGCTCGCTCACATGGGAAATGATCCTCACCAGCCGGTTGCCGCCGGTCAAGGGAGCGAGCACGGCCATAGCCTGGTCCAGCGATTCCGAATCCAGGGCCCCGAAGCACCCGTATCCCCGGTAATCAAATATAATCCTCTTTCCCCCAAGTCGACGAGAGGAACTTCCATCGCCTCCGCCGAGGGCAGGACTTTATCATAGACGTCGCCGGCAATAAGAATGCCGTCGGGTGACAGTCATCTCAATTACCTCCCATAAAATTTTCGTTCAGAAGCGAAACCTTATAAGTATCCCCAGAGACATCAGAGAACAACTAAATATCAATGAAGGTGATGTACTCGATGTCAGGATAGAAAACAACAAAATTATCATTGAACCTATGAAACTTGTTCCTTCAGACCAGGCATACTTCTGGTCTGAAACTAGTCAAAATGATATGCTTGAAGCCAAAAGTGATCTTGATTCCGGTAATGTTCGCGAGTTTAATACTGTCAGCGAATTTCTTGATAGTATCAAAAAATGACCAGACGCTTTCGATCCACTCGAAAATTTGATAAGCAATTTGAACAACTTGACTTGAAGACTCAAAAACATGCAGAAAAAGCTCTTGAATTATTTATCTCGGATGCCAGCCATCCCTCTCTGCGATATAAAAAAATACAGGGGACAGATAACTTTTATGAAATCAGAGTCAACAGGTCAGTACGGATCATCGTCGAAGTAACCTCTGAGGAAAATGATCAGATTAACACTCTTTATATCATAGGAATCCATGACAGCGTCTTCCCCCCCCAAGTAGTAGCCCGAGAAGGCTGCTTTTTTCTTTGCGTACAGGAATTCCTTTCGTTTTTGATATTTAAACCGGGAATTCATTCGTTTTTCAGGGGGATCTGATTAAGTTCGCGAATAACTTTCTCTCTGTGAATATGGTTTGAAGTGTTATTAATAAATCTTATCTATGAAAGCTGCTGGAAGTCTGTTACAAAACTCCTGACCAAATTTCCAATATCAGCATGATTTTTAAGCATTAACCTCGAATTATCATATCCTTTTTCATTAGCTTTGCATAAAGCTCTAGATGAAATGTCAAGTGAAGCATTATAAAGATAATAGAAGAAAAAAAGAGGATTAAAGAGAAAAATCCGCTTTTAATGGCTTTTATCCTGTATTTTTGTATAAAAAAACCTTATAATTAGAGGTGGAGTAGTTCTTG